>DATGLO010000603.1:0-2411 GCA_035294105.1 Allostellaceae bacterium | reverse complement strand
CCGCTGCGCTCGCGCAAAGGCTCAAGACGCCGGTGATCGCTTCGGGCGGGGTCGCGGGCCTTGCCGATATCGCCGCGCTCAAGGCGCATGAAAGCGACGGCGTCGCCGGCGCCATTCTCGGCCGCGCGCTCTATGACGGCCGCATCGATCTCAAAGCCGCGCTGGCAATGGTAGACTGAGCCCATGCTCAAGATGCGTGTCATCCCGTGTCTCGACGTGCATGACGGCCGCGTCGTCAAAGGCATCAACTTCGTCGATCTGGTCGATGCCGGCGACCCGGTCGCGCAAGCCCGTATCTACGATGCCGAAGGCGCCGACGAGCTGTGCTTCCTCGATATCACCGCCTCCTCCGACAATCGCGTGACCCTCTACGACGTGGTGCAGCGCACGGCCGAGCAGTGCTTCATGCCGCTGACGGTCGGCGGCGGCGTGCGCAACGTCGAGGATATCCGCAAGCTGCTCTTGGCCGGCGCCGACAAGACCTCGATCAACACCGCCGCGGTCGCACGGCCGGAATTCGTGCGCGAAGCGGCGGAGAAATTCGGCAGCCAATGCGTCGTCGTCGCGATCGACGCCAAGCAGACCGGCCCCGGCCGCTGGGAAGTCTTCACCCATGGCGGGCGCAAGGCCACGGGCATCGACGCGGTCGAATGGGCGCAGCGCATGGCCGCGCTCGGCGCCGGCGAGATTCTCCTTACCTCGATGGATCGCGACGGCACGAAATCGGGCTTCGACATCGCGCTGACACGCGCCGTCGCCGATGCGATCCGCATTCCCGTCATCGCCTCGGGGGGCGTCGGCTCGCTCGATCATTTGGTGGAGGGAATTCGCGACGGCCATGCGACCGCGGTGCTGGCGGCGTCGATCTTCCATTTCGGCATCTTCCGCGTCGCCGAAGCGAAGGCGCATCTTGCCAAGGCAGGCATCCCGGTGCGACTTTAGTCCCCTTAAGGGAGGTCGCCATGCGCCTGACAACAACGAGCCTTGCCCTCGCCGCGATTCTTGCATCGAGCGCGATCAGCCGCGCCGATCCGCCGCAAATCCGCGTCGGCTGGGTCGCGCCGGTCGCGAATTTCGCTTCGATCCTGTTGCTAAAGCCGGAGCTGATGACGAATCAGGGCAAGACCTACGATTTCGAGCCGCAGCATTTCGCCTCGACGCCGACGATGATCCCGGCCCTCGCAGCGGGCGACCTCGATATCGCGACGATCTCTTACGCCGCCTTTGCCACCGCGATCGAGAATGCCGGCATGGAGGATCTGCGCGTTCTCGCCGACGAGTTCCAGGACGGGGTCGACGGCTATTACAGCGACGAGCTGATGGTGCTGAAGGACAGCCCGATCAAAACCGTCGACGATCTCAAGGGCAAGGTCGCCTCGACCAACGGCGCAGGCGGAGCGATCGATGTCGCGTTGCGCGTCATGCTCAAGAAGCACGGTCTTGCGGACAAACGCGACGTCACCTTGATCGAGATCGGCTTGCCGAACGAACGCGCGGCGTTGGCCGAGCACAAGGTCGACCTTATCACCAGCGCGATTCCGTTCTCGCAGGACCCGGCTTTGCGCAGCATTGCCCGGACCTTATTCACGCAAAAGGACGCCCTCGGCCCGTCGGAGATGATCTTTTGGGCCTCGCGTACCGGCTTCATCGCGAAGAACCGTGCGGCCCTGGTCGATTTTCTCGCCGATACGATCCGTGCGCGCCGCTTCTATATGGATCCGGCCCATCATGCCGAAGCGGTGCGGCTCGCCGCCGATTTCTCCAAGCAGCCGCCCGAAAGCCTCGATAGCTGGCTCTTCACCAAGACCGGCGACTATTATCGCGACCCCGACGATCTGCCGAACATGAAGGCGCTGCAGGCCAATCTCGACACGCAGCACGAGGAAGGCTTCTTGAAGGCGACACTCGATGTCGGGAAATATGCGGATCTCACCGTGGTGCAGGACGCGCTGAAAAAAGTTCGAGCGAGCGACGGGAGCAAGCAGCGATGAGTACGAGCGCCCTCTTGAAGCACATGGATGAGATCGTCGACGGCTTCTGCCGGCGCAACCGCTTCCAGAGCGAGCCGCTAACGGCCGGCCGCGCCCGCACCTTCGTCAAGCAGCATCGCATGAACACGCGGCACCGCAACTCGGTGCTGAAGCTCAAGGTCGCGACCAACATCCCCGATTGGGATACCAAGCTGCGCGTGATCAAGGCCTGCAGCCAGGAGATCATCGCCGACAACGAGTTCGGCCGCGGCAAGGCGCATTGGCAGATCCTGACCGAGCTCGGCGAGGCGATCGGGCTGACGCGCGAGGAGATCATCGCGGCCAAGCCGTTGCCCACCACCCAGATCGCCTGGGCGGCCTGGGAAGGGTTGATGGCGAACAAGCACTGGCTCGAAGGCATCGTCGCCAATGCCTGCGCCG
>DATGLO010000602.1:0-5457 GCA_035294105.1 Allostellaceae bacterium | reverse complement strand
GTATCGATCAAATCGTCGGCGACAAGGCCGGGACCGAATTCGCGCGCCGCTTCGCCATGCAGCCAGCATCCGGCACACGCGGCCTCGAACGGCGGCAACCCCTGCGCCATCAAGCCGGCAATCAATCCCGACAGCACGTCGCCGGTTCCACCCGTCGCGAGGTCGGGCGGGGCATTGCTATTGATGGCTGCCCGCCCGTCCGGCGCGGCAATCACGGTATCCGGCCCCTTCAGCACCAGGACAGCGCCGGCGGTCCGCGCCGCGGCGCGGGCGCGGCTCAGACGGTCGCCCTCGAGGTCGAAAAGCCGCGCGAACTCGCCGTCATGCGGCGTCAGCACGGTGGGACCCTTGATCGCGGCGAACAGCGCCTCGCGGGCTTTGGCGAAAATCGTCAACGCGTCGGCGTCGAGAACGACGCCGCGGCCGGTGCCGAGGGCGGCGAGCGCCAATTCGCGCGTCTCGAGCCGCGCGCCGGCGCCCGGCCCCACGACCATGACGCGCACGCGTTCATCGCCGATCACGGCCGCGTAATCCTCCAGCCGCCGCATCGGGCGGACGATGATCCCCATGAGCGCGCCGGCATAAACCGGCCAGGCGGCTTCCGGCGCCACCACCGTGACCAGCCCCGCACCGGCCCTCGCCGCGGCGCGCGCGGCGAGCCGCGCCGCGCCGGTCAGCACCGGGCCGCCGGCAACCACGACATGCCCGCGGCGATATTTGTGATCTTCCGGTTGCGGCCAGGGATAAGCCGGCAACCACAGCGGCGGTCCGTTCTCGAAACAGCCCGGCGCAATGCCGTCGAGCACGCTCTCGGGAATGCCGATCTGAGCGAGCCGGACCGTGCCGCAGCGGCCGCGCCCGGGATAGAGCAGGTGCCCGGGCTTCTTGCGGAAAAACGTGACGGTAAGATCGGCGGCCGCCGCGGCGCCGCGAATCTCGCCGGTCGCGCCGTCGACCCCGCTCGGCACATCGACCGCCGCCACCGGGAGGCGCGACGCCGCCACCGCTTCGATCGTCGCACGGGCGAGGCCATCGACCGGCCGCGACAGACCCGCGCCGAAGATCGCATCGATGACGACGCCCGCCCCGTCGATCGCCGCGGCGTTCAGCGGCTCTACGGCGCCGCGATAACGCGCAGCGTGATGCGCTGCCGGGCCGGTCAGTGTCTCAGATGCGCCAAGCAGGGCGAGACGCACCGGCCAGCCTTCGGCGGCAAGATGGCGCGCGGCGACGAAGCCGTCGCCGCCATTATTCCCCGGACCGCACAGCACCGCGACCGGCCGCGGCGACCAGCGCGCGCACACCGCCTCGGCGACGGCGCGGCCCGCCGCTTCCATCAACACGAGCTCGCTGACGCCCGCCGCGACGGCGCCTCGATCGGCGCGGCTCATCTCGACCGGGGTTAAGAGCGCATTATCCAAGGCCCTCATGATCGAGATTCTACACTTGCGTTTGTGACCGGCGAAAGGCGCAGCGCGGATGGGCCGCGGCTTGACGCTGCAAGGCCTGGGGATTAGGAGCAGCGCCGCGGCGGCGGGTGTAGCTCAGCTGGTTAGAGCGCCAGATTGTGGATCTGGATGTCATCGGTTCGAACCCGATCACTCGCCCCAATTTCTTCCGCCCTCCCCGCTTTAGCCCCAGCTTATGCTCCCCGGCCTCGATCTGCCCTTGCTGTTCCTTGCCGGCTTCGTCACCGGGGTGATGAACGCCGTGGCCGGCGGCGGCAGTTTTATCGCATTTCCCGCGCTCCTGCTCGTCGGCGTGCCGGTCATTCCGGCAAATGTCACGACGACCGTCTCGACCGTGCCCGGCCAGATCGCAAGCGTTTGGGCCTATCGCCACGACATCCGCGAAGCAATCGAGTTCGACATACGCACGCTGCTCGGGATCAGCGTTGTCGGCGGGCTGATCGGCGCGCTGATCCTCTTGGCGACGCCGAGCACGGTCTTCGCCGGCGTGCTGCCCTGGCTCATGCTGCTGGCGACGGCGATCTTCGCCTTCGGCAATTTCGCGCCGAGCACGATGCTGGAGCGCTTCTCGATCGGCACGCGCGGCGCGCTCGCGGCGCAATTCGTCATCGCGATCTATGGCGGCTATTTTGGCGCCGGCATCGGCTTCATGATGCTGGCGGCGCTTACGCTTTACGGCATGCGCAACATTCACGCGATGAACGGACTGAAGCTCATGCTGGCGCTCTGCATGACCGTCGTTTCGTCGGTAGCCTTCACTCTCTCGGGCAAGGTTTACTGGACGGAAGCGCTCGTGATGTGCGTTGCGACCTTGATCGGCGGCTATGCCGGCGCACGCGGCTCCAAGCGCGTCAAGCCCGCGCTCATCAAGCTGTTCGTCGTGCTTTTAGGGACGGGCCTGACGGTCTATTTCTTTCTTCATCACGCCTGACAGCCGGGGGATTCAGGGTCATGAACTTCTTCGATTCGCCAACCGCCGCACTCTACCTCAGCAACGCCGCGCGTTACGGCGCCGATCTGCTCGGCGCAATTGTCATCCTCGTCGTCGGCTGGTGGTTCGCCGGCTACGCCAGCCGCTCGTTGCACAAACATCTGCGCACGCGGCCTTGGATTGACGCGACCTTGCTGCCGCTGCTGGTCAGCATCCTGCGCTACACGATCATCGTCGTCGCGATCCTCGCGGTGCTCGACCAGTTCGGTATCCAGATGACGAGCCTCGTCGCGGTGCTCGGCGCCGCCGGCCTCGCCATCGGCCTCGCGCTGCAAGGCACGCTGTCGAACGTCGCCGCCGGCGTCATGCTGGTGGTATTGCGGCCGTTCCATGTCGGCAATCACATCCAGGCGGCGGGCTTTACCGGCCATGTCGAGGAGGTCGGGCTCTTTGCCACGGTGATCCGCACCGACGACAACAGGATCATCACCGTGCCGAACAAGTTGCTCTCGGACGCGCCAGTGATCAATTTTTCGCGGCTGCCGGTGCAGTCGCCGATCAACATCACTTTTCTCCTGCCCTATGCCGCCGATCTCAACCGCGCGATCGAGGTTCTGCGCAAGATCGCGACAGCGCATCACAAGGAAGATGCGCTGATCGGCGTCGACGAACTGGGGGATGCGGCGCTGAAGCTGCGGTTTTCGGCCGCCGTACCGATGGCCGAGGCCGACGCGACGAGGCTCAGCATCAATCTCGCGATCCGCCGCGAACTCGCCGCCGCCGGCGTGCAGTTCTTGCAGGAAGCGGCGCCGCCCGTGGTTTACGCCGCGCCGCCGCCGATGGGCGGCGCGCACCAAGCCTCATGAGCATCTAGCCTCATCGGCACCTAGTAAGGTGACGGCTGATCGCGCAGCGGCTGCTCGGCCGCGATCATCTCGGCGAGGAGACGGCGCGCCGCCTGGGGCGCCGCGTCGACCTTGATCGAGATCGACGGCGCAAAAGGCTTCAGCTCCATCATCTTCTGCTGCGCTTCGAGCACGGCGACGTCTTCGCGGAAGACATCGACGAAATCGACATTGAAGACCTTGTCGAGCGCCGGATCGCCGAGCCCGAATTTGCGCGGGAACTGGAAGAAATAATGCGTCGTGCGCTCGGTCTCGGGCGTCGGGGCCGAGAGCGCCATCAGCTCGATGCCGCGGCTGCGGTCGCCTTGAGGCGCGCCGGTGCCGGTCGCGGCGCAACCGGCGAAATTGACCGTGAAGCAGGGCGGCACGTACTCGACGATCTGCCAGCGATCGACATTGCCGGCGAACTTGCCGGCCGCCTGGTACATCGGCGGCGCCGGCCGGTCGATGATCCAGCGCGTCAGGCGGACGAGATTTCCCTGGCGCTCGGTGATCGCCGGAAAGTCGTTGATCGACGGATTGCCGATCGAGCTTGCGTGGACATAGACGAGATGCGTCACGTCGAGGACGTTGTCGTTGACGAGCTGGTAGTTGCAGGCGACCGGCAACATGTCGGGCTTGGCGCAGGCCCAGTCGGGATGGTCGGCCCACCACCAGTCGGGGATCAGCTTGGGGTCGGCGCGTTTCGGATCGCCCATCCAGATCCACACCCAATTGAAGCGCTTGATGAGCGGATAGGCGTGGACCGCGGCATCCGCGGGGATTTGCGCCTGGCCGGGAATCTCGACGCAGCGGCCGCCGGCATCAAAGCGCAGCCCGTGATAGCCGCAGCGCAGGGTGTCGCCCTCGAGCCGGCCCTTCGACAGCGGCAAATGGCGATGGCAGCAGCGATCCTCGAGCGCGACCGGGGTGCCGTTCTCCTGGCGATAGAGCACGACCGGCTCGCCGAGGATAAGACGCGCGAGCGGTTGGCGGCTCAGCTCGCGGTCCCAGGCGGCGACATACCAGGAATTGCGCAAGAACATGGCCGGCTCCGAAGCTCCATTTGGGCAATGCTTGCACTCGCCAAAGTCGCGGGCAAGCAAAGCAAGCATAGGACGGCGCTTCCCGCCCGAATTCTAGGCATCTGCCTATTTTCTGGACGTTCGCGAGGGGTTTCGCTATTCATCCGCGAGGCATAAGCCATGACGCGGGGGCTCCCGAGCGTTGGCATGCCTCGTGCTTAATCCCGGAAAGGCGGCCGGCTGAAAAGCCGGAGTAACGCAATCGCATAGGCGGACAAGCCATGAAGAAGGTCGAAGCGATCATCAAACCCTTCAAGCTCGACGAGGTGAAGGAGGCGCTTCATGAAGTGGGAATCCAAGGCATCACCGTGACGGAAGCCAAGGGGTTCGGCCGGCAGAAAGGTCACACCGAGCTGTACCGCGGCGCCGAATACGTCGTGGACTTCCTGCCGAAAGTGAAAATCGAAGTGGTAATGGACGACGCGCTCTTGGAACGCGCGATTGAAGCAATTCAGCATGCGGCCCGTACCGGCCGCATCGGCGACGGGAAAATCTTCGTCACGACCGTCGACGAGGCCATCCGCATCCGCACTGGCGAGAAAGGCGCAGACGCCGTCTGATCGACGCGGGGTGAGTGGGGGCAGCGGAAAGAGACGAAGGTCCAGCAGAAGGATAGAGACGATGGCGGATGCCGCAATTCAAAAAGTTCTTAATATGATCAAGGAGCACGACGTCAAATACGTCGATTTCCGTTTCACCGACCCGCGCGGCATGTGGCAGCACCTCGCGCACCACGTCCGCACCATCTCCGCGGACTTCCTCGCCGGGGGCGTGATGTTCGACGGCTCGTCGATCGCCGGCTGGAAAGCGATCAACGAAAGCGACATGGTGCTGATGCCCGATTGCACGACGGCGGTGCTCGACCCGTTCGCGGCGCAGACCTCGCTCATCATCTTCTGCGACGTGCACGAGCCCGGCACCGGCCAGCCCTATGCGCGCGACCCGCGCTCGATCGCGAAAAAGGCCGAGCAGCACCTGATTTCGACCAGCATCGGCGACAAGGCCTATTTCGGGCCGGAAGCCGAATTCTTCATCTTCGACGACGTGCGCTATGAAAGCTCGATGAACACTGCGAGCTATTTCATCGA
>DATGLO010000601.1:0-5754 GCA_035294105.1 Allostellaceae bacterium | reverse complement strand
ATACGCCGCATCTGATGACGAGCTTCGTCTTCCGCGTGCGCAACGTGCCGGCGGCGCTCTATAAGGCGCTGGGGGGCTTCGCCACCAACGGCATCAACATGACCAAGCTCGAAAGCTACATGGTCGGCGGCAGCTTCACCGCGACGCAATTCTACGCCGATGTCGAGGCGCATCCCGCCGAGCGGCGGCTCGCGCTTGCCCTCGACGAGCTGCGCTTCTTCTCGGAAGAGGTGAAGATCCTCGGCGTCTATCCCGGCCATCCGTTCCGGCGCGAGCAAAAGAACGGGGCGCGGTGAATCGCGCGCGCCCGCGCTGCTTCGCTACCGCCTCAGCCAATCCTCCAGCAGCCGGCGCGCGATCGAATCCCTGCGCGGCAGGCGGAAATTCTCGTCGTCCTGATGGGCGAGGAGCCAGGAGCGCTCGTACCACTGCGCGGCTTCGAGCTCGGTCTTGTCGACGGTGATGTCGGTGGTCTTGGCCTCGGCATGAAAGCCGAGCATCAGCGAGGCGGGGAACGGCCAGGGCTGCGAGGAATGATAGGTGATACTCTGGAGCTCGATGCGCGTCTCTTCGTAAACTTCGCGCGCGACCGCCTCTTCGAGGCTCTCGCCCGGCTCGACGAAGCCGGCGAGGGTCGAATGCATGCCTTGCGGCCAGGCCGCTTGCCGCCCGAGCAGGCAGCGCTCGCTGCCTTGATGCACCAGCATGATCACCGCCGGATCGGTGCGCGGGAAATGCATCGCGTTGCAGGCTTCGTTGCTGCAGCGCCGGACATGGCCCGCTTCTTCGGCCTTCGTCGGCGCGCCGCACACGCCGCAGAAGCGATGCCGGCTGTGCCAGTAGCTCATGCCGCGCGCGAAGGCGAGGAGCGAGCCTTCCTGGCGCTTGAGCAGCGGGCCGACGCGGCGCAAATCGATGAAGGCGCTCGGCGGCGCCTTCCGGATCGCTTCGAGCGGCGCTTCCATGGCCGAGAGATCGACGGCGAAATAGGCGCAGTCGCCCTCGATGCCGAGCAGCACGGTCTCCTTGCCGGCTGTATCGATCGCCTCGGGCGGCAACAGCGCGGCAAAGGGCGCCGCGCCTTCGTAATCGGCGATCAGATTCTGCCCGCGCCACACCGGCACGAAACGCGTCGTCGCATGCGCCAGCCGCTCGCCGAGCCAGGCCGCGTCCTTGCGCAAATGCGAGGCGCGGTCCATGCCTCCGGCATAGAAATTCACATGTTTTGGCGGCGCTTGAGGCATATCGCCATCTTAGAACCGCACTTGGCTTCTCACCACGGAGACACGGGGGGGGGAGCCCGCTGACAATTTTTGGTTCGTCGTCCCGCGGAAGCGACGCGGAAGCGGGGACCCAGGCCTACCGCGCGTCGCTTGCCCTGGATTGCCGCTTGCGCGGGAATGACCAAAGGATGGAGCGAGTTTGTTCCGGCTTTGCGGCCCCGGCTTGTGGCGCGGGCGTCCGATCCTGATATAGTCGTCTCGGGAGGCTGGCGGCGGACAGGTCCCTCGCCAACCCGGTCAGGTCCGGAAGGAAGCAGCCGTAACGAGTTTCGGCCTGGGTCGTCGTTCAGTCTCCCACCTTCCTATTGTTCCCGGAGGCAGCATGAGCGAGCCGGGCGGCGCTTACCGCGTCCTCGCGCGCAAATACCGGCCCAGCACCTTCGCCGAGCTGATCGGGCAGGAGGCGATGGTGAAGACGCTCACCAACGCCATCGCCAGCGGCCGCATCGCCCATGCCTTCATCCTCACCGGCGTGCGCGGCGTCGGCAAAACCACTACCGCGCGCATCATCGCCCGCGCCCTCAACTGCATCGGCCCCGACGGCAAGGGTGGGCCGACCGCCGCGCCCTGCGGCCAATGCGAGCCGTGCAAGGCGATCGCCGACGACCGCTTCGTCGATGTGATGGAGATGGACGCGGCCTCGCGTACCGGCGTCGACGAGATCCGCGAGCTGACCGACGGCGTGCGCTACAAGCCGGTCGCGGCACGCTTCAAGATCTACATCATCGACGAAGTGCATATGCTGTCGAAGGCGGCGTTCAACGCTCTGCTTAAAACCCTCGAAGAGCCGCCGCCCGACGTCAAATTCATCTTCGCCACGACCGAAATCCACAAAGTGCCGGTGACGGTCTTATCGCGCTGCCAGCGCTTTTCGCTGCGCCGCGTGCCCCAGGACGTGCTCGCAAGCCATTACGCCGCGCTCGCCGACAAGGAAAAGATCAAGGCCGAGCCGCAAGCGATCGCCCTCATCGCCCGCGCCGCCGACGGCTCGGTGCGCGACGGGCTCTCGATCCTCGATCAGGCGATGGCCTTGGGGGGCGATGCGATCACCGAGGCCGCGGTGCGCGACATGCTCGGCATCGCCGATCGCGGTCTCGTCTTCGATCTTCTCGAAGCGGCCCTCAAGGGCGATGCCGGCGCGGCGCTCCAACAGATGCGCGCGCTCTATGACGGCGGCGCCGATCCGGTGATCGTGCTGCAGGATTTGCTCGAGCTCGCGCATTTTTTGACGCGGCTGAAGCTCGCGGGCAATGCCGGCGAGGGCGATCCCGCGCTCGAAGGCGACCGCGCGCGCGGCCTGCCGCTGGCGCAAAAGCTCGGCATCCCCGCGCTCACCCGCGCCTGGCAATTGCTCCTGAAAGGCCTCGAAGAAGCGCAAGCCGCGCCGTCGCCGCTGCAAGCCGCCGAGATGGTGCTGGTGCGTTTGGCTTATGTCGCCGATCTGCCGGCGCCTGCCGATCTCATCCGCGCGCTCGACAACGCACCCGCGGCGCCCGCGTCTTCTTCCGCGCCGGCACCGCGCGGCGGCGGCCATAGTGTCGCCTCGGCTGGCAACGGCAGCGCGACGGCCTCGGCCGTCGGCAGCCTTGCGATGGCCCCCGCGCCTGCCGCGACTACGCTGCCGCAGCCGCAAAGCTTTCGCGAGGTGATCGAGCTCTTCGAGAAGAATCACGAAGCCCTGATCCGCGCGCATCTCTATGCCCATGTCCATCTCGTGCGTTTCGAGGCGGGGTTCATCGAGCTGCGGCCCGACGAGGCGGCGCCGCGCGACCTGCCCAACAAGCTCGGCAGCTTCCTCTCGCAATGGACGGGGCAGCGCTGGGTCGTCAGTGTTTCGGGCGAGCAGGGCGAGCCAACCTTGAAGGAGCAGGACGAGGCGCGGGCACAATCGATGAAGAGCGAGGCGGCGCGCGATCCGCTGGTGCGCGCGGTGCTCGATGCGTTTCCCGGCGCGCGCATCGAAAGCGTGCGCGAGACCGTCGCCCTGCCGGTCGAGCCGGTGCCCGATGCCGACGAGCTTCCCGATGAAGAGGATGTGTTATGAAAAATCTCGGCCAGATGATGAAGCAGGCGCAAGAGATGCAGGCGCGCATGGCCGAAATGCAGGCAAAGCTCGCCGAGGTCGAGATGACCGGCGCGGCGGGCGGCGGCATGGTGCAGGTGACGCTCAACGGCAAGGGCGAGATGCGGCGCGTGAAGATCGACAAGTCGCTGATGGTGGCCGACGAGAGCGAGGTGCTCGAGGATCTGATTGTCGCCGCGGCCAATGACGCCAAATCCCATGTCGAGGCGCATCTGCAGCAAGAAATGTCGAAGCTCACCGGCGGGCTCAATCTGCCGCCGGGCATGAAGCTGCCGTTTTGAGAAGCCGCGGTCATTCCCGTTATTGCGAGCGAAGCGAAGCAATCCAGAGCAACGTCGCCAATCCGGATTGCTTCGCTCCTGAGCTTGTCGAAGGGGCTCGCAATGACGACGTATAAAACCTGATGCCTGAATCCGCTCCCCAACTCGACAAGCTGATCCAGCTCCTCGCCAAATTGCCTGGGCTCGGGCCGCGCTCGGCGCGGCGCGCGGCGCTGTTTTTGGTGAAGCGGCGCGAATCGCTGATGGAGCCGCTGGCGATGGCATTGGCCGATGCGGCGCGCGCGGTGAAGCCGTGCTCGATCTGCGGCAATCTCGATACCGTCGATCCTTGCCTGCTGTGCCGCGATTCGGGGCGCGACGCCGGCCTCGTCTGCGTCGTCGAGGATGTCGCCGATCTCTGGGCGATCGAGCGCGCGCATATCTTCAAGGGCAAGTATCACGTCTTGGGCGGCACACTCTCGGCGCTCGACGGCGTCGGCCCGGGCGAATTGAGGATCGATGCGCTGGTCGCGCGCGTCGCCGAAGTGCCGGTGCGCGAGGTGATCCTCGCGATGAACGCGACGGTCGAAGGCCAGACGACGGCGCACTACATCATCGACCGCCTCGATGGCACCAAGGCGCAGGTGACGCGGCTCGCCCATGGCGTGCCGGTCGGCGGCGAGCTCGATTATCTCGATGAAGGGACGCTCGCCGCGGCGCTCGAAGCGCGCACCTCGCTCAAGTAACGCACATAAAAAACCTCCCCGCTTTGCGCGGAGAGGGGCTTTTCACTATTCGGTGATCAATCTCGGCCGCTGCCGGCCGATCGGCAACTCGGCTTCGCCGTCTGGCGAGACCTGGCCGTCGATCACCTGATCGAGCTGCGTCACCTGGAAGATCGGCAGGTTCGGCGGCAGGCGCTTGCCGGGTTCGAGGCCGAGCGCGGCGAGCTTCCTCGCGCGGCCCAAGACGAAGCGGTTGGTCGAGCCGGCGAATTTGCTGAACGCGTCGGCGGCGCTGCTCAAATTCTTGCCGACGGTCGCGACATGGGCGAGCGCGCCGCAGAGGCCCTCGATCAGCGACTCGGCGGCGGTGACGATGCGCTGCTGGTTCTCGACCTGGCGTTCGAGATTGATCTCGGCGGATGCGAGCGAAATGAGGCAATGCAAAGTCGTCGGCCCGGCGATGTAGATATTGCGGGCGCGCGCATTGTGCAGGAACTCGGCATCGGCGCGGTTGAGCTTGTCGAGCGCCGCCTCGTTCGGCAGGTACATCACGCTGACGATGCGCGTCACCTCGTGCTCGCGGCCGCTGTCGCGCCAGGCGCTGCGGATCGCGCTCGCATAATCCTTCTCGCCGAGGGCCTTCAGATGCGCATTCATGGTGCGCGCGAGGTTTCTATACGCCTCGGCCTCGCCTTCGGTGCCTTCGGCGGCGGCGATGTCGAGTAAGAATTTCGACGCCTTACTGTCGATCACCATGACGCCGTTCGAGGGCAGGAACACGACCGCGTCGGGGCGAAGCCGCCGGCCTTCCTCGTCCTGCGTCGTGAATTGAAGCTGAAAGTCGCGGCCCTGTTCGAGGCCGAAGGCTTTGAGCGTATTGGCGAGGCCGATCTCGGCGAGCGCGCCGGCGCCCGACGGATTGGTGAGCGAGCGCCACACCGTGTCGATGAGTTCGTTGTGCTGCTGCACCCGGCCGTCGATCGCCGATATCGTGCCGAGCAGCGTCTCCACCTGTTTGAGGACTGTTTCGCTATAGGCGGCGACGCGCTTCTCCGCTTCTTCCTTGGCCTCGGCATTCTCGCGCTTGTGATCTTCGAGCAGCTTCGAGGAGACTTCCTGCGCCGTGGTCAGCACCGCGGCGCGCGCGGCTTGCAGACTCTCCTCCTTCAATCGCTCGAATTCGAGGATGCGCTGCTCGCTATCGGCGACGCGCTGGCGCGCGGCGGCAAGCTCGGTCTCGGCGGCCGAGCGCGCCCTGGCAGCGTCCTCGCCGGCGACCGTCAGTTCGGCGATTCGTTTTTCCGCCTCGGCGAGTCGGGTTTCGGCGGCGACGCGGCGCTGCGTCTCGCGGCTCTTCACGAGAAATCCGGCGGCGATACCGGCGGCCAAGGCGAGGAGGGCGA
>DATGLO010000600.1:0-11688 GCA_035294105.1 Allostellaceae bacterium | reverse complement strand
ATGAATCACATCCGATTCCTCCGACTCAACAACTTTCCGGAACGGCTCTTAGCAGGAGTTCTATCCCATGCGGACGATAACCGCCGTCGCCAACCCCGTCTGGGGCGATGCCGCTCACACACAGATTATCTGCCAGGTGACCACGAAGGAAGCGGGCGGACCGCATCCGTTCAATGCAATGGCGAGCGATCCCGAGCCGCATGGGCAGCTTCTCTGGAAAGATTTGATCGCCGGCAAGTACGGCGCGATCGGCGCTTACGTCGCGCCGGCGCCGCAACCGGCGCCGAAATCCCAAGCGGCGCAGCCCGGTCCCCGTGTTGTCTCTTAAGGTCGCGCAGCTCGGCAGGCTGACGACGTCGATTTACGATTTTCCCGAAGCCGGCGACGTTCTGCCGATGCACAGCCACGACGCGACGACGGTGCACATCACCATCGTCGCGCGCGGGCGCTTCAGGATGCATGGCGACGGCTGGGCGCGCGAGGCGAGCGCCGGCGACGTGATCGACTGGCAGCCGAACGACCCGCACGAATTCGTCGCGCTCGAGCCGGGCGGTCGCCTCGTCAACATCAACAAAGCCTAGTCGTTTGACGGATGTTTCCCTTACTCACGACGCGCGAACGAGCGGCCGATCGCGATCGCGACGAAAGGCGTGTCCGCCGCCTGTACCGCAAAGCGCTCGAGGTAAGGTGAAGTCGTCATTGTCCATTCCGCCGTCGGGCAATCGCCGCGTCGAGAACGCGGCTTTGATGAGCGTAAAGCAAACGCGCGATGTCTTCGTCTTGAGGGCCGCAAGCGCAGACGTCGAAGTAGTGAATTTGCGGCCCGAACAAGGCATGCGACATCAGGTAGCGGTTCAGTTGCGCGAAGCGCTCGCGCGGGTCGCCGGTAACGATCTCCAGGCAATTGCCGAAGTTGTCGTAAACAAGAAAGCACGAATATCCGATCTCGTGGAGCTTGGCGAGGGTGGCGAGCCCCATTTCGAACCCGTCGATGCGGAATTTCGGATCGTATTCGAAGAACAAGACGGGGCGCACGGCGCGCAGCACATCAATAGACGAGGCGAGGATTTCGAAGTCGCTGCCGTCCGTGTCGCTCTTGATAAGCCGGGGCTGCGAAAATTTCGAATGCGCGGCGAGAATGTCGGCGAGAGGCCGCATCTCGATCGTCTCGTCGGTCGTGGCGCTTGCGCTCGTTATGCGCGCGGTGCCGAGCTTTTCTTGCAAGCCGGCCTTCGGAACAGCGGCCGCGTTGCCGCCGACCAGCACCGGAGCGATCTCGATCGTCGCCGGCAAGCGTTCGAGGTTGCGGCGGAGATAACCGAGGTAACGCGGGCTGCCCTCGATGCAGAGAACCGGGAAATCCTGGTCGCGGCAGATAAGCGCGGCACTGTCGCCGATGTTGGCGCCGATGTCGATCGCGCTGGCCCCGGGATATTTGTGCCAGACGATCTGTGCGATATCGCCAAGCACGCGATCGTAAAGCCGGTAATGCGCCTGGTATTCGTCCAACAGGTGATCGGGTGGCAGGATCAGCCTGTGGCGGCCGATGCTATACTCTCTTTCTTCGGCCATCGCGCGTGTGCTTTATTCGCTACGCGCGAACGAGCGGTCGATAACGTCTTTGACCGCTTGTTGCACGTGCCGCTTGAAGGCCGCCCACCATGTCACCACCGCTTGCCGCTGTTGCTCCAGCTTCGCGATCGTTGCGGGCGCGTTGGCGTCGGCATAGGGCGCGTAGGCCGCGGCGAGGCCGTCCCAGGAATCGAGCAAGATGAAGGGCGGTTTGCCGAGCGCGCCGAGCGCCTGCGGTTCCTCGATGAACGCGCTGCGCACCATGATCGGAATCGCACCCGCTTCGAGCGCGTCGTAGAGCCGGATGGTCTCGTGCGAATTGCCGGCAGGCACGAGCGCGAACCGCGTATTGCTCAGCCACGCGGCATAGGCCGTCGGCCCGAGCCCCTGGCCGAAACCGCCCGTCGTGATGATGGTGAAGGGCAGCGCCGCCTGGCGCACCGCTTGTAGCATCGCCGCGCGCTGCCCGGCCATCAGGCGGCCGCTCATGGCGCCCGAAAAAAAGCCCATGACCGATCGCTGCGCGATGCCGAGGTGCCGCGCGGGATCGATCGGGCCGAGGCCGGTGCGATAGCCGTTCGGAACCCAGGTCACGCCGAGCGAATTCCCATGCCGCGCGAAGGCATGGCGGTGCCAATAATTCCGGATCACATAATCGGCGTCGGCATAGAAGCTCAGATCGTGCTTTCCTTCCTCGTCGTCCATGTGGAAGAAGCCGATATTCCTGATGCCGCGCTGCCGCGCCTCTTTGAGGAGCGGGACGGTTTCGAGCGCCAGGCTGCCGATCAACGTATCCGGACCCAGCGGAACCGGCTGGCCGTCCTCGAACGGGATGACGCGCACGGGACGGCCGATCGCGCCCAAGAGAATATTGGCGATGAAGTAACCCTCGAGGATGTTGTCGAGCGTCGTTCGGCGCCACAGGAAATTGAGCGGTCTCGGCTCGGCCATGATCAATCGGCTCGCCGCCGGAAAAGGCGCCGCGTCATTTGCCACCTAAATAGCGGGCGGCGATTTCGCGCACTTTCGCGTCGAGCTGCGCGGCGCTTTCGCGAGCTCTCTTGCGGTAGGCGGCTCCTTTCCGGAGGAGAGCGTCGGCGGTTTTTTAAGGTCCCTTGCGCGCTGTTTCGGCCGATTATACTCCGTAGTGAAAGCTTGGAGTATAAAAATCGGACGCTCCGTACCGAGGCGCGGGAGGGGGCGTTGCCGGGCTTATACTCCGATCCGCGCGGAGTATAACGCGGGCCGGCGGGCTAGGGCGCGGGCCGCTGGAAAAGCCCCCAGCAATCGGTGATGAACTGATCGTCGCGGATGCGGCCGTCGACATGGCCGAGCAGCGGATTGAGCCCGCCTTCCTTGGCGCCGATCACCAATTGCTTTTCCGCCAGCCAGTAGCCGCTCACCGCATTGACCATGTATTTGTAGGATCCCCAGTAGCCGAGGCCGACGATCTCCAAGCCGCTCTCCAAGGCGAGGCGCTCCAGGAAGCGCGGATGAAAGCCCGAGGAATAGAAATTCGGCTCGCCGTGAATGCAGTTGATCGTCGGAATGCTCACATAGATATGTCCGCCCGGCCGCGTGCAATGGATGAGGTTGCGGAAGGCGAGATGCGGGTTGAACACATGCTCGAGCACCTGATTGCACAAGGTCATCGAGAAATTCGGCGACGGCGCGTCGAGCCACGGCTTGTCGAGATCGTGGCCGTCTTCGAAGGCGAGCGTGGTCAGCTTCTCCGATGCCAAAAACCGCAGCTCCAGCTCGTTGTCCGATCCGGAGACGACGCCGATATGCTCTTGGCGCGTGAGGCCGCGGCCATGCGTCAGCACGGCGAAATGCGCGAGGGCGACCACGCGCGCGTAGTTGAAAAAGCCGCTGAGCCGGCCGCCGAAATCCGCATCGAACCGCGCGACGAATTCGCCGATCTCGGCGAGGCCCAGCGGCGGCGTCAGATGCGGCGATTCCCAAGCCATCGCAGAAGCCCTTTATCCGAGGGGGCTAACGTATGCGCGCATACTGCACGACCGAATCGGGATTGCGGTAATACGCCGCGAGCTGGCGCAGCTCGGCCGGCACGTCGAGATAGGAATGCCACACTTTGATCGGCCCGAAAAAGCTTTTCTGGAATTCGGGCCGGTAGTTCCAGTTGAGCGGCAGCACGAAAGGCGGGGTGCCGGCCTGATCGGCCGCCGCGGCAAAGCTCGCCTGATCGGCGAAGGGGAACACCATCACCTTGCCGTCCTTCGCATAAACGAGGCTGGAATCGATCTCTTGCGAGAGCCGCCGCCACAGATCGAACAGCGGCCGCGCGGCTTCGGTGAAGAACATCACGCCGGTGTTGTAATCGATCAGGTCGCCGCGATCGGCGAGCCCTTTGTAGCAGCGCGCCCAGGGCGCCTCGCAGATACAGCAGGCGACGCCGAAGCGCTGCGCCTTGGCAAAGCCGAAATCGAGCCGGTCGAGCACCACCGTGTCGGCGTCGAGAAAAAGCGTCTCGGCAAAAGGCGAGCGCTCCATCATCTCGGCCTTGTGCCGCAGGTTCTTCGGCCCGGCTTCGGCGACGGCGACGCGTACCACCTCGATCGGCAGCTCAGGATGCACGGCTTTGACCGAATCGATCGAGCGCTGCAGCACCTGATCGGCGCGCTCGCCCCAGACGATATAAAGGATGCCGCGGCCTTGCCGTGCCATGGCGCTAGCTCATCTCGACATATTGAATGACGCTGTCGGGATTGCGGTAATAATCGGCGAGCTGGGTCATGATCTCGGGCAGGTCGTAATAGGAATGCCAGATCTTGATCGTGCCGAAAAAGCTCTTCTGGAACTCGTAGCGGAAATTCCAATTCGGCGGCAGCACGAAGGGCGAGAAGCCGGCGCGCTCGACGGCCGCGGCAAAGCTCGCCTGGTCGTTGGCCGGCATCACGAAGGGCTTGCCGTCCTTTGCGAAAAGCGAGGCGCTGTCGATCTCGGCAGCGAGGCTCGGCCAGCGATCGAAGACCGGCTTCGCGCCCGCGGTGAAGAACAGCACGCCGGTATTGTATTCGACGATCTCGCCCGCGCCCGCGAGCCCGCGATAGCGCCGCGCCCAGGGCGATTCGCAAATGCAGCAAGCAAGGCCGTACCGTTTCGCGCTGTCGAAGCCGAAATCGAGCCGGTCGAGCACCACCGTGTCGGCGTCGAGAAACAAGGTCTCGGCGAAAGGCGTGCGCTCGGCCATGCGCGCTTTTTCGAGCAGCAGCTTCGGATCATCGCCGCCGCCGTCGAGCCGCACCACCTCGATCGGCAGCTCCGGATGATGCCGCTTCACCGAGGCGATCGAGCGCTGCAGGAGCGTCTCGATCGCCTCGCCCCAGACCATGTAGAGCACGCCGCGCGCGGCCGTCGCCATCCCCATCCTCACCTCGTCGCGCGCCGATCATAGCAATCCCGGCGCGTTGCCGTCTCTTTCGGAGTGAACCCCATGAATCACAAGCTCGACGCCGTCTTCGACGGCGCCGCGGCGCTGACCGCGATCGCGGCGCCGCTCTGGCTCGCCGATGCCGAAGTTTGGGGCAGGGCGCTCGTCATCCTCGGCGGCGTCGTGCTCCTTGCGCTGCGCATCGTGATCGCCTGGCGCGTGCTGCGCGCGCAGAGGAGCAGCGGTCATGAGTGACCGCGCAGCACAGGCGAGCGCCGAGCCCGGGCGCGAGCCGTCGTGCGAAGCCGATCAAACAGGCTTTGCCGCCGCCGTCGCGACCGTGCTCGCGCATGAGGGCGGCTATCAGGCGATGGCCGACGATCCCGGCAACTGGACCGGCGGCAAGATCGGCGCCGGCGAGTTGAAGGGCACGAAATACGGCATCAGCGCCGCGCAATATCCGGCGCTCGATATCGCCGCGCTGACCGCCGACGAAGCCGCCGCGATCTATCGCCGGGATTGGTGGGATCGCTTCGGCCTCGTCCGCTTGCCGCCACCGATCGCGGCCAAGCTCTTCGATGCAGCGGTCAATATCGGCATCGCGGAAGCGGTCTCTGCCTTGCAGCGGGCACTCCGCGCGTCGGGTCAACGCGTCGACGAGGACGGCAAGCTCGGCGACGCAACCATCGCGGCGGCCCATGCCGTCTCGAGCGCTCTCGTCTTGCCGGCGCTGCGCGAAGCGCTCGCCGGCCATTACCGCCTCGTCGCCCAACGCAATCCCGCGCAAGCGCGCTTCCTCACCGGCTGGCTCGCGCGCGCCTATTCGTAATGCGCTTCAAAGCCAGGCGGCGAGGTCGTCGAGCGAGATTTTAAGGGCGGCGGCGATCTTGATCATCGCATCGAGGCTACCAGGCTTTTTACGAGTTTCGATCTCCGTCAGATAACTCTGCCCGATCCCGGTCGCGGCGGCTAAGTCCTGAAGTGTCATCTCTCGCTGCTTGCGCCAGATCCGCACCGGATGCGCTCCTTCCGCAAGCGCTTTCACGCATTCCAGCGGCAGGGCATCGGCGCGCGCAGTTTTGATGCCAAGCGCTTTCTCGCGCGCCTGCGCGGCAGCGACGGTCGCGCGATCCTCGGCGTCCTCGATCCGATCGATCAACGCCTCGTAAACGGCGCGTGTTAGCGTCACGGTGTTGTTCTTGCTCATCGATAAATCTCCCGGCGATTGCCGATCGCCTCGACGATCACGACATCGCTTGCGCGATCGATGCGGCAAACAGCGCGCCAATCCCCGTGGCGGATTCTGACCACCTGCGGATGGCCGTGCAGCGGTTTGGCCGACGAATTCGGGGCGAACGGGTTTTCGGCAAACATCTCGATCTTCCGCAAAAGGGACGCCCGATCCTTCTTCGGCAGCGCCGCCAACGCTTTGACAGCTGCCGGCTGAACGATCGCGCGCATAGCCCATTATCGCCAATAGCGATATCGCGCGCAACCCTAAAATATCGCTAATGGCGATAATTTCCTCAACCCGGCAAAGGAGTATCCACGCATGTCCAATATTGAGAACGATGCCAAGCAGACCGTCGCCGACGTCAAGACGGCGGTCGCCAACGAGCGCCGCGGCCTCGTCGCGCGGCTGATGAACTGGCTGCGCGATCACCCGCACACCATGCTGGCGATCGCCGCCGGCGCGGTGATCGTCGCCGTCGCCGTCGGCCTCGCGAAGCACTGAGATGGCTTTCGGCATCGATGATGCGGTGGGGGCGGTGAGCAATCTCGCCGCCACCATCATCAACAAGGTCTTCCCCGATCCGCAGGATGCGGCGAAGGCCAAGGCGGTGCTCGAGGCGGCGGACACGCAAGCGGCGATCCAGCAAACCGCCTCGCAGCTCCAGGCGATCATGGCCGAGGCGCAATCCGCGGATAAATGGACGAGCCGCGCCCGGCCGAGCTTTCTCTATGTCTGCTATTGCATGATCCTTTCGGCGATCCCGATGGGCGTGCTCTACGCTTTCGATCCCGGCCACGCGCAGAAGATCGCGTTGGGCCTCCAGGCCTGGCTCGCCGCCATTCCCGATCCGGTGTGGCAGCTCTTCACGGTCGGCTATCTCGGCTACACCGGCGGCCGGTCGTGGGAGAAGATCAAGGGCGTCAGCAAATGAGGCATTCGTTATCACCGCGTGACACCGTGCCGATCGCGCGATAGACCCTCGGGCGGAAGGATTGGCGATGCCGGAAGCCGGCGGCGACACGGCCGCGTTCACCCATAAAGAGGTCCTGCGCATCCTCTCGGGCGTGCTCTTATGCATGCTGATGGCGGCGCTCGACCAGACAGTGCTGGCGACAGCGCTGCCCGCCATCGCGGCCGATTTCCACGCCGTCGCCTATCTCTCCTGGTGCATCACCGCCTATCTCTTGGCCAGCACGGTCGCGACCCTGGTCTTCGGCAAGCTCAGCGATCTTTGGGGCCGGCGGGTGATGCTCGAGCTGTCGATCGGCATCTTCCTTTGCGCTTCGATGGCTTGCGCCTTGTCGCCGAGCATGGGCTGGCTCATCGCCGTGCGCGCCGTACAGGGCGTCGGCGGCGGCGGGCTCTATTCGATGGCCCAAGCCTCGATCGCCGACGTGGTCTCGGCGCGCGAGCGCGGCCGCTATCAGGCCTATATCACCAGCGCCTTCACCACCGCCTCGATCATCGGGCCGGTGATCGGCGGCTACTGCGTCGAATATCTCACCTGGCGCTGGGCGTTCTGGATCAACGTGCCGCTTGGGCTGGCCGCTTATATCCTCTGCCATCGCGGGCTCGCGCGCGTGGTGGTGCAGCATGTCCGCCGCCCGATCGATTACTTCGGCGCGGTGCTGCTGCTGCCGGGGGTCAGCGCGCTGATCCTCAGCCTCACGCTTGGCGGCGCCACGCTGGCGTGGTTCTCGCCGGCCTGGCTCGGCCTTGCGCTTGCGGCGCTCGTTTTCATCGCGGCTTTCGTCTGGCGCGAGATCAAGGCGCCCGAAGCGCTGCTGCCGCCGCGGCTCTTCAACAGCCCGGTCTTCAGCGTCGCGAGCCTCCTCAATTTCTTCATCAACGCGATCACCGTCGGCACCTTCATGCTGCTGCCGGTCTATATGCAATTCGCGATCGGCGTGACCGCGGACGTCTCGGGCGAGATGCTGATCATCCCCTTCATCGCCCAGGTCATCAGCTCGATCACCACCGGCAAGCGCGTGCAGCGCACCGGCCGCTACGCGCCGTCGCCGCGCGTCGGCTTCCTCATGCTCGCCATCGCCGCCGCGCTCTTCACGACGATGGGCGCGACGACGCCGCTTTGGGTGGTCGAGGCATTCATGATCGTCAACGGCATCGGCAACGGCCTTTGCCAGGCGCCGCTCTGGGTCGCGATCCAGAACGCGGCCGAGCTCAAAGATCTCGGCGCGGTCACGGGCGCCAATGCCTTCTTCCGCGCCCTCGGCGGCGCCTTCGGCGCCAGCATCCTGTGGTCGCTGCTCTTGGCGATGCTCGATAAGACCGTCGCCGCCGAAGGCCATCCCGGCTTCGGCTCGGCGCTGCTGCGCGACGGCCGCGCTGCGATGGCGCTGTTGCCGCCCGATGTGCGCGCGATCCTCATCCCCGCGCTGTCTCATTCCTTCGGCTTTGCTTTTGCGGGCGCCGGCGCGATCGCGGCGGCGGCCTTCGTCGCGACCTTTTTCCTCAAGGAAATCCCGCTCCGCACCAGCACGCACCGCGCGGCGCCCGCGGCGAAGCCCTCGGCGGCCGCCGCGGACTGATTGCCGCAGCTTTTCCTTCATGGCTGCGTTGCATAGACGGCCGTAAGGGCTGACCCGAATGGACAGGACGCGGCGAGCGGGATAGTAAAATCGCCATGGCGCCGCGCGGATCCGAGCTCCCCAGCACCGCCGAAGACGTGTCCTCGATGGGTTTCACCCATCGCGAAATCCTCAGCGTGTTGTGGGGCGTGCTCCTCGGCATGATGATGGCGGCGCTCGATTCGACCATCGTCACCACCGCGTTGCCGCATATCGCGAGCGATCTCGGCGGCTTCCTCCATCTCTCCTGGGTGATCACCGCTTATCTGCTGACCTCGACGATTGCGGCGCCGATCTACGGCAAGCTCAGCGATCTCTACGGCCGGCGCCGCCTGCTGCAATTCTCGATCGCGGTGTTCGTGCTGTCGTCGGCGTCGTGCGGCCTCGCGCAGAACATGGGCATGCTGATCGCCTCGCGCGCGTGCCAGGGGATCGGCGGCGGCGGCTTGTTCAGCCTCGGCCAGGCGGCGATCGCCGACGTGGTCTCGGCGCGCGAGCGCGGCCGCTATCAAGGCTACATCACCGGCATCTGGGGCCTCGCTTCTATCGCCGGGCCGCTCGTCGGCGGACTCTGCACCGACTATCTCACCTGGCGCTGGGCGTTCTATATCAACCTTCCCGTCGGGGTGGCCGCTTTTTCGATGGTGGCTTGGGCGCTGAAGCGCATTCCGGTGAAGAAAGAGCGGCGCTCGATCGATTTCCTCGGCGTTGCGCTGATGGTGCCCGGCGTCATCGCCTGGATGCTGGTCTGCGCCTGGGGCGGCATCAGCTATCCCTGGAACTCGCCGCTGATCCTCGGCCTCGGCGGCGCCGGTCTCTGCTTCCTCTTGGCTTTCGCTTTGCAAGAGCTGCGTTCGCGCGACGCGCTCTTGCCGCCGCGGCTCTTCATGAACCGCAACATCCGCACCGTCCTCATCACGCAATTCATCGTCGCCTCGACCTTGCTGTCGACCGCGCTGCTCGTGCCGGTTTTCCTGCAGCTCGTCGCCGGTTACAGCGCGTCGGAATCCGGCCTCTTCATGATTCCGCTGATCGGCTCGCAGATGGTCGGCTCGATCACGACCGGCTATCGCATGCGCGCGACCGGCCGCTACAAGCGCTCGCCGCAAGTGGGCTTCCTCGGCATCATGGTCTCGTTCATCCTTTACGCGACGATGACCGCGGCGACGCCTTTCTGGCTCATCGCGCTCTATTTCATGGTCAACGGCATCGCCGTCGGCTGCTGCATGTCGCCGATGACCGTCGCCGGCCAGAACGCCGCCGACTTCCGCGATCTCGGCGCCTTCACCGGCACCAGCGGCTTCTTCCGCTCGTTGGGCGGCTCGTTCGGCACGGCGCTCTTATGGACGGCACTGGTGCTCGCCTTCGGCTGGTTCCTCGCCGACGGTCATTTGGGCTTCGGTCCCGAAGTGTTGCGCGGCGGCCCGCAAGCGCTTGCCGACCTGCCGGCCAATATCCGCGCGGCGATCATCCCCGATCTGACGCATGCCTTCTCGGTCACCTTCGGCATCGCCGCGGCGATCTCGTTTGCGGGTTTCGTGTCGATCTGCTTCCTCGAGGAAATTCCGCTGCGGACGACACCCGGCAAAGCGCCGGTCGCGAGCGGGGAGTAGGCGCCTAGGGCTACTAACCTCGCGTTCTGCTTGCCGTGGGGCTTGATGGTCTCCGTGATGCGAGTGCTGAAATGACGTCGTCCGATCTCAAATCTTTAGCCACCGACGAACTCGTCGATCTTTTCGCGCATATTAGCGAGGCCAGAGGCGATGCGATTTTCGAAAGTGTTCTTCCCGACGACGATCCTTCCGTCGCGGCTGCACGGGAAGCGGCTCTACAGAAATCCGCGAAGCTATTTCGGGAAATGAACTCTGTTGATAGAGAATTGCGCTCCCGCGGACCGGCGGCACGGCGGGCATTCATGCAGCTTTATGAATATCCGGACGTGCAAGTCGGGTTGGACGCAGCTCGAGCGACACTCGGGTATCGACTATGACCGTGCGCGCGCGGTGATCCAGGCGATTGCCGATTCCAAATCGCCCGATCAATCACTCGATGCTCGAATGACGCTGGTCAATCTCGACAATGGCGTGTTCAAACCCGACTAACCCTCAAGCCCCCGCCTCGATCATCGCCGGGCGCTGCGCCGCCGGCTTCGAGCGGCCGACATTCAGCACCATGATCGCGGCGAGGGCGCAGAGCCCGCCCGAGAGCCAGAAGGCGGCGGTGTAGCTGCCGTCGAAGGTGCGGATGAGGCCGGCGACATAAGCGACCGCGGCCGAGCCGACCTGGTGGATCACGATGATCCAGCCATAGACGATGCTCGATTGCTTGGCGCCGAAAGCGGCGGTGGTGAGCTTCACCGTCGGCGGCACGGTCGCGATCCAGTCGAGGCCGTAGAAGAGGCCGAAGATCGCAATGCCCCACGGCCCGTTGATGTCGAGCGCATAAGGCAGGAAGACCAGCGACGCGCCGCGCGAGGCATAGAACCAGCACAGGAGGATGCGGCCATCGAAGCGGTCGCTGAGCCAGCCCGAGGCGGTCGTGCCGATCATGTTGCAGACGCCCATCGCGCCGAGGATGCCCGCCGCGGTCGTCTCGGGAATGCCGTGATCGAGACAGGCCGGGATAAAATGCGTGCCGATGAGGCCGAGGGTCGAGGCGCCGCAGACGAAGAAGCTGCCCGACAGCAGCCAGAAATCGCGATGCTTCGACGCCATGCCCAGCGCCTCGAAGGCCGCGGTCAGCGGATTGGCGCGCGTCCCTTGCGCGACCGGCGGCGCGCCGGCCGGTGTGCCGTAAGGCGCGAGGCCCATCTCGGCGGGCGAATCGCGCATCAGCAGCCACACCACCGGGATCGCGGCGGCGAGGACGGCGGCGGCGCTGAAGACGGCGGCGCGCCAGCC
>DATGLO010000599.1:0-2249 GCA_035294105.1 Allostellaceae bacterium | reverse complement strand
TGCGGCAGACGCTAGCATTGCCGCAAATCCAAAGCGCGGGAAAGTATCCTTTGATGGCGGTCGAGAAGCGGCGCGGCGGCTTGCGCGCGATAGCGGCGGAATTGCCGCGCATCGCCGGCGCGGCGCTCGGCAAGCGCGGCTTCGGCGAAGCACAGCTGGTGACGCAATGGGACGCGGTCATCGGGTCCGAGCTCGCGGCAAAACTCTCGCCCGAGCGGATTAGCTTTCCGCGCGGCGAGCGCAAGGGCGGCACCTTGCGGCTGCGCGTCGTCTCGGCCTTCGCGACCGAAGCGCAGCATCTGGAGCCGGTGCTGATCGAGCGCATCAATGCCTTCTTCGGCTACGGCGCGGTCGCACGCCTGGCTTTCGTGCAAGGCCCGCCGCTTGATGCGCCGCCCGCCGCGCCGCAAACGCGACCGCTCACGCCCCGTGAGCAGCGCGATCTCGAAGCCCGAGTCGCCGGAGTCGCGGACCCCGAATTGCGTAACGCCCTGCAGCGACTCGGGGCTGCGGTGGCCGGATCGCGGCGGAATTGAGGGTTTCTTGCATCGCTGCATGAGTCGCCCTAGCATCAACATCTTGTAGGTGAGAGGAAAAGCATGCGTAAAATCTGGGTCGCGCTCGCCGCTCTCGCGCTGTTCGGCAACGTCACCGCTGCCGTGCCGGCGCGCGCCGCCGCGCCACAGCAGCAGCCGGACGATCGCACGATCGGAAAGGCCGACGCGCCGATCACCGTCTTTGAGTTCTTTTCCCTCACCTGCCCGCATTGCGCCGATTTCGAAGATCACACCTATCCGCAATTGAAGAAAGACTGGATCGACACCGGCAAGGTGAAGATGGTCTATCGCGACTATCCGCTCGACCAGAACGCCTTGAAGGCGGCGATGGTCGCGCGCTGCGCGCCGCCCGACCGCTATGCCGCTTTCGTCCAGGTCCTGTTCCAGCAACAGATGGTCTGGGGCGTGCAGAAGGACCCGAGCGACGAGCTGAAAAAGATCGCGGCGCTCGGCGGCATCCCCGGCGACAAATTCGATCAATGCATCAACGACGACGCGCTGTCGAAGAGCATCGTCGCCGAGGAATTCCAGGCGCAGCACGACTACGGCGTCGATTCGACCCCGACCTTCTTCATCAACGGCAGGAAGGTCGTCGGCGCGCTGCCTTACGAGGATTTCGTCAAGGAACTGCAAAAGGAGCAGGCATCGCTTCCCGCCAAGGTGCAGAGCGCGCAACCCCCCGACTCGGATAAATCCCCGTAAATCGAGCGCAGCAAATCGTGCAATTCGCGAAGTTACGTCTCAGCGGTTTCAAGTCTTTCGTCGATCCGACCGAGCTCCTCATCGACACCGGATTGACCGGCATCGTCGGCCCGAATGGCTGCGGCAAATCCAATCTCGTCGAGGCGCTGCGCTGGGCGATGGGCGAGAACTCGGCCAAGCGTATGCGCGGCGGCGAGATGGACGACGTTATCTTCGGCGGCACCAACGGCCGTCCGGCGCGCAACATCGCCGAGGTCGCGCTCGCGCTCGAGAATCCCAACCGCGACGCGCCCAAGCCTTACGACGAAGTTCCCGAGATCGAGATCGTCCGCCGCATCGAGCGCGGCATCGGCTCGGATTATCGCATCAACGGCCGCGAGGTCCGCGCTCGCGACGTGCAGCTGCTCTTCGCCGACGCCGCGACCGGGGCGCATTCGGCGGCGCTCGTCAGCCAGGGTCGCGTCGGCGCAATTATCAACGCAAAGCCTTCCGACCGGCGAATCCTCTTGGAAGAAGCCTCGGGCATCTCGGGCCTCCATTCGCGCCGTCACGAGGCCGAGCTGCGCCTCAAAGCCGCCGAGCAAAACCTTACCCGCCTCGACGATGTGTTGCGCGGGCTCGGCGAGCAATTGGAGGGACTTAAGAAACAAGCTCGCCAGGCCAACCGCTATCGCCGCCTCTCCGAGCATATCCGCCGCGCCGAAGCGGTGGTGCTCCATCTGCGCTGGCAGCGTGCTTGTGCCGAGTTCGAAGCGGCGACCGCGCGCTTCCGCGCCGCCGAGATCGAGGTCGCCGACCGCACTGCCGCCGCCCTTGCCGCCGAGCGCGAGCGCGAAGCGGCCGCCGGCGAGCTGCCTGCGCTGCGCCAAGCCGAAGCCGCTGCCGGCGCCGAGCTGCAGCGCCTTGTGCTCGCGCGCCAGGCGCTCGAAGAGGAAGACCGCCGTGTCGCCGCGGCGCATCAGGCGGCAACAGCGCGCCTCGAAGAGATGG
>DATGLO010000598.1:0-4081 GCA_035294105.1 Allostellaceae bacterium | reverse complement strand
GGATTTCCGTCGCATCGCAACGCGCTACGACAAGCTCGCCAGAAACTTCCTCGCTGGCGCACTCCTCGCCGCAACCGTAATCTGGTGGCTCAATTGAGTCCGGACCCTAGCGCGGGTGCACTTCCTCTTGCGCAGCGATGGGCCGCTGCGCGAGATCGATGCGCCGGCGCTCGAGCGGCTCCTCGCCGAAACGGCGCGCAGTTGGGCGGAGAAACTCGGCGACGCACTGGCGCTGGCGCGCGACGCGACGGATAGCGCCGCTTTGGCGCAGCGCTACGGCGAAGCGTTTCCGAGCAATTATCGCGAGCGCTATCCAGTGGCGGCCGCGCTAGACGATATCGACCATATCGAAGCAGTCCGCGCGGGTGCATCACTCGCTCTCTCGCTGTCGCGCCCGGCCGATGCCGCGCCCGATGTTTTGCGCTTCAAGCTCTACCGCGCCGGCGGCCCCTGCGCCCTCGCCGATGTCCTGCCGATGCTCGAGGATATGGGGCTGAAGGCCATTACCGAAGAGCCGTTCGAGATCAAGCCGCGGCAAGACGCGACATCGGTCTGGATGCAGGATTTCGGCCTCGCCTCGTCCTTCCCCGATATCGATATCGCCGCCGCGCATCGCCGCTTCGAAGACGCTTTCGGCCGCGTCTGGGCGGGGCAGACGGAGAGCGACGGCTTCAATCGCCTCGTCCTCGCGGCCGGCCTCGATTGGCGGCAGGTGATGGTGTTGCGGCTCTATGCCAAGGCGATGCGGCAGGCCGGCCTCGCTTATAGCCAGGCCTATATGGAAGACGCGCTCGCGCATCACCCCGCGATCGCCGCGGCGCTCATCGCCTTGTTCGAAGCGCGCTTCGATCCCGCGCGTTCCAACGCCGCCGCTGCCGAGACCGAACGCCGCGTCAAGGAAATCGCGGCCGAGCTCGATGCGGTCGAAAGCCTCGATGAGGACCGCATCCTGCGCGGCTTCCTGCGGATGATCGAGAAATCTCTGCGCACCAATTATTTCCAGCGCCAAGCGGACGGCGCACCGAAGCCTTATCTCTCGGTCAAGCTATCGAGCCGCGAAATCGATTTTTTTCCGCTGCCGCGCCCGCTCTGCGAGATCTATGTCTACAGCCCGCGGATCGAGGGCGTGCATTTGCGCAACGGCAAGATCGCGCGCGGCGGCATCCGCTGGTCCGACCGCAAAGAGGATTTCCGCACCGAAATTCTGGCGCTGATGAAAGCGCAGGTCGTGAAGAACGCGGTCATCGTGCCGACCGGCTCGAAAGGCGGCTTTGTCGTGAAGCGCATGCCGGCGGCGCGGGCGGATCAGCCGGCCGAAGTCGCCGAATGCTACAAGACCTTGATGCGCGGCATGCTCGATCTCACCGACAACATCGTTGCCGGCAGGCCGGTGCCGCCCAACGACACGGTGCGCCACGACGGCGACGATCCTTATCTCGTCGTCGCGGCGGACAAAGGCACGGCGACCTTTTCCGACATCGCCAATGACGTGTCCGCGGGATACGGCTTCTGGCTGGGCGATGCCTATGCGTCGGGCGGCTCCGACGGCTACGACCACAAGGCGATGGGCATCACCGCCCGCGGCGCCTGGGAATTGGTGAAGCGCCATTTCCGCGCGCTCGGGACCGACATTCAGACAACCGATTTCACCTGCGTCGGCATCGGCGACATGGCGGGCGACGTCTTCGGCAACGGCATGCTGCGCTCGCGGCATACGAAGCTCGTCGCAGCCTTCAACCATCTGCACATTTTCCTCGATCCCGACCCCGATCCGGCGAAAAGCTTCGCCGAGCGCCAGCGGCTTTTCGATCTGCCGCGATCGAGCTGGGCGGATTACGACACGGCGCTGATCTCGCCGGGCGGCGGCGTCTTCGAGCGCGGCGCCAAATCGATCGCCCTCTCGCCGCAAATCCGCCAGAGGCTCGACATCGCGGCCGAGCAGCTGACGCCGGCCGAGCTGATCAAGGCGATCCTCAAAGCGCCGGTCGATCTTCTGTTCTTCGGCGGCATCGGCACCTTCATCAAGGCGTCGAGCGAAAGCCATGCCGACGCGGGCGACAAATCCAACGACGCGCTGCGGATCGACGGCAAGGACGTCCGCGCCAAGGTCGTCGGCGAAGGCGCCAATCTCGGCGTGACGCAAAAAGGCCGCATCGAATATGCGATGAAGGGCGGCCGCATCGATACCGATGCGATCGACAACTCCGCCGGCGTCGACACCTCGGATCACGAGGTCAACATCAAAATCCTGCTCAACGGCGTCATGGCGGCCGGCGGGCTGAGCTTCGCCGAGCGCAACGCGCTGCTCAAGCAAATGACCGACGCGATCGCCGACCACGTACTGCGCGACAATTATCTGCAAGGCATCGCGCTATCCCTCGCCGAAGCGCAAGGCACCGAGCGGCTCGACAGCGAGGCGCGGCTGATCCGCGATCTCGAGCGTGCGGGGCGGCTCGATCGCGCGATCGAGTTTCTTCCCTCGGACGACGAGCTCGCGCGCCGCGCCCAGGCGCGTCAGCCGCTGACGCGGCCGGAGCTCTCGGTGCTGCTCGCTTACGTCAAGAACACGCTCGCCGAAGATCTGATCGAAAGCGATTTCCCCGACGATCCGCAACTCGAGGCGGACCTCATCGGCTATTTCCCGCCGCTTCTCGCGAGCCGCTTTGCCGACGCCATCCGTCAGCATCGCCTGCGCCGCGAGCTGATCGCGACCGTTGCCGCCAACGATCTCGTCAATCGCACCGGCATCACCTTCGTACGCGAGATCGGCACCCGTACCGGACGCGGCCCGGGCGATGTCGCGCGCGCTTATATGATCGTGCGGCAGGTTTTCGGCCTCGAGCCGCTGTGGGCCGAGATCGAAGCGCTCGACGACAAAGCGCCGGCCGCGTTGCAGATCGAGATGCTCAAGACCGCGCTGCGCCTGATCGAGCGCGCGACGGCATGGTTCCTCGGCGGCGCGAAGCTCGATATCGCGGCGCAGGCCGAAGCCTATCGTCCCGGCGTCGCGCTGCTCGCCGAAAAGATCGCCACGCTCGTCGCGCGCGCGGACCGCGCGCTGCTCGAGCGCAACATCGCGGCGTTCATTGCCCAAGGCGCGCCGGCCGATCTGGCGGAGCGCGTGGCGCGGCTCGACTTCCTCACCTCGGCCGTCGATATCGTGCGCCTTGCCAAGAATGCGGGAGCCGACCTCGTCGAGGCGGCGCGGCGCTTTTATGCGGTCGGCGACCGCTTCCGGCTCGACGCGCTGCGCGCCGCCGCGCGCAAGATCGCGGCCGATACGCAATGGCAGAAGCTCGCGGTCACCGCCCTGATCGAAGATCTTTACGCGCACCAGGCCGGGCTGACGGCGCGCGCGCTGGGGGCGAGCGGCGATTTCGAGCCCTGGCTCGCGGCGCATCAGCGCGATCTCGATCAGCTCGGCGGGCTGGTGCGCGAGATCGAGGCAGCGCAACAGCCCGATCTCGCGATGCTGACCGTCGCCAACCGCGCGCTGCGCGGGTTTTTGGCGGAGTAGCGCTCGCTCGCCTTAGCCGATGACGGCGATGCCTTGCACCTCGACCAGCAGCTCGGGCCGCGCCAGGCCGGACACGGTGATCAGCGCGCTTGCCGGGAAGTTGTCGCCGAAGATTTCGCGCCGCAATTGCGTGAAGCGGTCGCCATAGCGCGGATCGGTGATGAAAACGGTCATGGTCACCATATCGCTGAGCTTACCACCGGCCTCTTCGAGCGTCTTGCCGAGTTTTGCGAAAATCTCTCGCACCTGGCCGTCGAAATCGCCGGTCAGCGCCTTGCCGTTCGCATCGACCGAGACGGTAACGCCGGCAAGGAACACCATCGTTCCGCCTTGGGTGATGACGGCCGGCGAGTAGCCGCGCGTCTGCGGCATCTCGCCTTTGATGTATCGGCGGGTATGAGCCATCGCGTTCTCCCTGTTTGCTTCGCACAACGGACGCCGGCCTGACGACCCGGCCGGCGCCTGTGCTCCGCGTCAGCCCCTGTTCGCGCGGTTCTCGACCAGGTCTTTGACGACAGCCGGATCGGCGAGCGTCGTGGTATCGCCGAGCTGATCCGCTTCATT
>DATGLO010000597.1:0-6309 GCA_035294105.1 Allostellaceae bacterium | reverse complement strand
AGAAATTCGACGAGGCCAAGGGGATTGGCGAAGCGGTTGTTACGGAACGCAATCGACGCTCCCTTCTCGCCGGCATCGACCTTCTCGACCCCGGCATCGCGGCAGAGCCGCTTGATGGCGATGATGTCGAGGAGGTTGTCGACCTCGGGCGGCAGCGGGCCGAAGCGATCCACCAGCTCGGCGGCAAACGCATCGATCTCGCGGCGATCGACGAGCTGGGCAATGCGGCGATAAAGCCCCAAGCGCACCGGCAGGTCGGCGACATAGGTTTCGGGGATGAGAACCGGCGTGCCGATGGTGATCTGCGGCGTCCATTCGTCCTTTACCTCGCCGAGCGTATCCGCGCCGCTGCGCGCCGCCGCGACCGCTTCTTCGAGCATGTGCTGATAGAGCTCGATGCCGACCTCGCGCACATGGCCCGACTGCTCTTCGCCCAAGAGATTGCCGGCGCCGCGGATGTCGAGATCGTGGCTCGCGAGGGTGAAGCCGGCGCCGAGCGTATCGAGCGTCTGCATCACTTCGAGGCGGCGCTGCGCCGTCTCGGTCAGCATCTTGCCCGCCGGCAAGGTGAGATAGGCATAGCCGCGCAGCTTGCTGCGGCCGATGCGGCCGCGCAGCTGATAGAGCTGCGCCAGGCCGAACATGTCGGCGCGGTGCACGATCATCGTGTTGGCGGAGGGAATATCGAGGCCGCTTTCGATGATATTGGTCGAGAGCAGCACGTCGTATTCGCGCGCATCGAACGCGGTCATCACCGCTTCCAGCTGCGTCGGCGCCATCTGGCCGTGCGCGACCACCAGCTTCACCTCGGGCACCAGCTCGCGCAGTTGCTGCGCCACCTCGTCGAGATCGCTGATGCGGGGCGCGACATAGAAGCATTGCCCACCGCGATGAAGCTCACGCAGCACCGCCTCGCGCACCACGACCGGATCGTAAGGCAGCACGAAAGTCCGCACGGCGAGGCGATCGACCGGCGGCGTCGCGATGACGCTCATCTCGCGCACCCCGGCCAGCGCAAGCTGCAAGGTGCGCGGGATCGGCGTCGCTGTCAGCGTCAACACATGGACGTTGGCCTTCAACTGCTTCAGCCGCTCTTTCTGCGAGACGCCGAAATGGTGCTCCTCGTCGATGACGAGGAGGCCGAGATGCTTGAAGGAGATGCTCTTCGCCAAAAGCGAATGGGTGCCGACGACGATATCGATCTTGCCGTCGGCGAGGTCCTTCTTGATCTCGGTCGCCTGTTTCGCCGGGACGAGGCGGGAGAGCTGCTCGATCCGGAGCGGCAGGCCGGCGAAACGCTCCTTGAAGGTGCGGAAATGCTGGCGCGCCAGGAGCGTCGTCGGCACCACCACCGCGACCTGAGTGCCCGACATCGCCGCGACGAACGCCGCGCGCAGCGCGACCTCGGTCTTGCCGAAGCCGACATCGCCGCAAATGAGCCGGTCCATCGGCCGGCCCGAAGCCATATCGTTGAAGCTGTCGAGGATCGCCTTGTCCTGGTCGTCGGTCTCGGGGAACGGGAAGCGCGCGGCGAATTCCTCGTAAGCGCCTTCTTGCGGCGCCATCGCCTCGCCTTCCTTGAGCTGGCGCTGCGCCGCGACCGCGATCAGCTCGTCGGCGATATCTTTGATGCGCTTCTTGACGCGCGACTTGCGCGATTGCCACGAGATCGCGCCCAGCTTGTCGAGGGCGACATTCGCGTCTTCGGTGCCGTAGCGCGACAGCACCTCGATGTTCTCGACCGGCACGAAGAGCTTGTCGTCGCCGGCATAGATGACGCGCAGGCAATCATGCGGCGCGCCTGCGACTTCGAGCGTCACGAGCCCGTCGTAGCGGCCGATGCCGTGCTCGGCGTGAACGACGAGATCGCCGGGCTGCAAAGTCGCGACCTCGGCGACGAACTGGTCGTAATTGGCGCGGCGGCGCGGCGGCCGCGACAAGCGATCGCCGAGCATGTCTTGCTCGGTGACCACCACCGTGTCGTCGAAGCGGAAGCCATGCTCGATCGCCAGCACGGCGAGGCCGAGCGCGGTCGGCGGCAATTCTCGGAATTCGTCCCAGCTCGCGACCGCTCGCGGATCGGCGCCGCCATGCTCTTTCATCAGCGTGCCGAGCCGCTCGGCCGAACCGGGGCTGTAAGCGGCGACCAGAACGCGCTTCCCCGCGGCGAGCTCATTGTTGAGCTGGGAATGGACGACGTCGAAGAGATTGCGCGAGGGATCGGCACGCGCCGCCGAGAAATCGAGCCCCGGCTTGGCGCCGCCGTCGAGCGCATCGGTACCGCCGGCAAAGGGCGAAAGCTGCACCACCGTGCGGATATGCAAAAGCTGCGTCCATTCCTTCTCGTCGACGAAGAGCTGCTTCGGCTCGACCGGGCGATAGACCACCGCGCCTTTGACCGAGCCCGTGTCGCGCCGCGCGGCATAAAAATCGCGGATCGATTCGAGCCGGTCGGCGCGCACGCCGTCGGCCTGATGATCGAGCGCCACCGCCGCATCGGGAACGTAGTCGAAGATGGTCTCGAGGCTTTCGTAGAACAGCGGCAGCCAATGCTCAACGCCGATATAGCGATGGCCGGCGCTGACCGCCTCGTAGAGCGGATCGTCGTTGACCGCGGTGCCGAATTGCTCGCGATAGCGGCTGCGGAAGCGCGAGATCGCCGGTTCGTCGAGGAGCACTTCGCTCACCGGCTTGATGGCGAGGCCGTCGGCCGGGCCGGTCGTACGCTGCGAGAGCGCATCGAAGACGCGCATGCCCTCGATCTCGTCGCCGAAGAAATCGAGCCGCAGCGGCGAGCGCGCGCCGGAGGGATAAAGATCGACGATACCGCCGCGCACCGCGTATTCGCCGGGCTCGCGCACGGTATCGGCGCGGCTATAGCCATTGCGATTGAGGAACGAGATCAGCCGCTCGACCGGCAGCGTTCCTTTGGGCGCGAGGCGCAGCACGCGATCCGCGAAGGCCTTGCGCGGCGGCACGCGTTGCAGCGCCGCGTTCATGGTCGTGAGGACGATGCGCGGCGCAGCGCCGGCTTCGATCAGGCGTGTCAGCGCGTCGATCCGGCGGCTGGTGATCTCGGCATTGGGCGAGACGCGATCGTAAGGCAAGCAATCCCAAGCCGGGAAGGTCACCACGTCGATCGCCGGATAGAAGAACTGCAGCGCCTGGAGCGTGCGCGCCATGCGGCCGTCGTCGCGGCAGATGTGCAAGAGCGTCTTTGCCGCACCGCGCGCGACCACGCCGCCAAGGATGAATGCGTCGTGGCCTTCGGGCGTTGCCGCGATCTCATGCCTGCCGCGGTTTTGGAAGAGGGAATCGATATCGGTCATTGTCCTACTTGCTCACGTCATGGCGAGCGTCCCTCGACAAGCTCGGGATGAGGGCGAAACAATCCAGCCTTCGATGTGCCGCCTGGATTGCTTCGCCGCTTCGCTCCTCGCAATGACAACCGAGGGTCACCGCGCGCCCGGATACTTGAAGACAAGCAGAAGCTCGAGCACGTCGCTCATCTTCGCGGCGGGCGGCGCCGTACGGCCGGCGATCCAGTCGAAAAGGTCGGCGTCATTCTCGTCGAGCAGCGCTTCGAACCGCTCGAGCTGCGCCGCGCTGAAGCCCGGAAGGTGCGCCGCCGCAAAGGCGCCCAACAGCAGGTCGCTTTCCTTGGTGCCGCGATGACCGCTCTGGTAGAGCAGCCGCTTGCGGCGGGTCTCGACAGCGTCGTCCATGGCAAACCTAGAATCGGCTCCAGCCGCGACCGGAATCCGGCGCGGCAACGGCTGGAATCTGGCACCCGGCCGGCAGCCGGGCAAGGGCTGCGGCAGGATGACAGCCCTGCACGGCACTGATAGGAAGGATGAAAACGGGGGAACCGCAATGATCGTCCGAACCAGCTTAGGCGCCGCCGCGCTCGTCACCGCGGTCGCTTTGTCGGCCGCCTTCTCGCATTCGGCTTTGGCGGACCCTTTCGTCGATCCGCGCGCGGACCGCATCCCCGCGATCGAAACCAATGCCGGCTTCACCGGCCTTCCGCGCGATCCCGCCTGCCAGGCCGCGAAGCTGGTGGCGACCGGCGGCGCGGCACCGCAGAGCCGCTACACCCTCGCCGTCCGCTGGACCGGCTTCGCCAATTACGAGTTCGCCTATGCCGGGCACGTCATCCTACTCGATGCGTATTTCGACCGCGGCAGCAACTATCCGCCGCTCGGCTTCAAGGCGGCGGATGTGAAAAAAGCCGACGTCATCCTGCTCGGTCATGCGCATTTCGATCAAATGTCGGACGCCGCCTCGATCGCGCTGCGCACCAAGGCGGTCGTCGTCGGCGCCCCCGTCACGACGGACAAGCTCAAGACGCAGGGCGTGCCGGGGAGCCAAATCCGCACCGTCATCGGCCGCGCGGAGGAAAAATTGTTCTTCGACGGCTTCACCGTCCAGCCGGTGCTGGCGCTGCACGGGCAGCCCGACAAGCGCATCACCGAGGTGATGGAGGGCGCGATCAATTCGCTGGCGCCGAAACCGACGCCGCAGCAACAGGCGGAGGAGAAAGCGATTCAGGATCGCGGCACCTTCGACCCGCGTGTCATTGCCGAGGGCACCATCGCCTATATCATCACCTTCGACGACGGCTTCCGCATCGTCTATCGCGACAGCGGCGGCCATATCACCGAGTACGAGAAAGCCGCCTTCAAGAATTCGCCCGGCGTCGATCTCGCGATCGTCGCGCTGTCGGCGGATTTCCTCAATCCGCTGGTCGCGACGCAGGCGCTCGAGCACGAGCGGGTTTACAAGCCCGACGTCTTCATGCCGGCGCATCACGATGCCGGCTTCAGCGGCCACACGCCCCTCTGGCGCGCGACCGAGCCGGTGTTCCAGGCACTCAAAGATGCCGATCCGTTGCTCGTCACCGCTTCGCGCGAATATCGCGAGCCGACCTGCTTCGACACGCAGGTGAATATTGCACGCGGCCGCAAACGCGTCGCGCCGCCTTAAACCCTAGCGCAGGCGGGGCGCAGCATTGGCGCGCAAGCGAGCCACAGCATGAGCGAGAGCAGCGACAGCGAACCCAAGAGCATGAACGCTACGGGATAGCCGAGCACCTGCGCGATCCAGCCGCCGAGCGCCGGGCTCAGTGAGGCACCGATGCCCTGAACGGTCATCACTGCGCCCTGGCCGAGATTGACGCGGCCGGTGCCGTCGAGGATGCGCGCGACGAGACCCGGCACGGCGACGCTCTGCAGTCCGGCGCCGACGCCGTCGAGGATCTGTACGGGATAGATGCCCCAGGCGGTGATGAGATGCGCCGCGATATAGCCCCGGATCGGCAAAGCGATGAAGGTAATGAGGATCACGAGCCAATAGCCGCGCCGCTCGGCAAGACGCATGGCGAGCACCGACATTGCGATCATCGTTCCTTGCGCGATCACAACCGTCAGCGCAACGAGCGGGGCCTGACTGCCGGGATGCGATGCCGCCACCGCCATGCCGTAAAGCGGCAGCATCGCTGCGTTGCCGAGATGGAATAGAGCCAGGCAGAGCGCGAGCATGCAAAGCGGCTTTGATTCAAGCAGCGCGCTGAAGCCTTTCGGCCGGTCGACGGCGCCATCATGTCGCTCGAGACCACGCGCCGCTGCGTCGTCGATCGCCGCCCGCGGGACGCTGAGCACGGCGATCATCGACAAGACGCCGAAGAACGCAGCGAGCCAAAGGACGGCGGCAAAGCCGAAGTGCCAGCCGAGTAGGCCCGCCAGTCCCGCGCCGACCATATTTCCGGCATGATTGAACGCCTGGTTGTGGCCGTTCTGACCATTGAAGCCACGCTGGCGCACGATGCCCAGGGTGAGCCCCACCAGCGCCGGGCCCAGCGCCGCGCCGGCAACTGCGCTCGCAACCTGCGATGCCGCCACCAGCCAGAAACTCTGCGACCAAAAGACGACCGCGGAGGCGAGCACCGTCATCGCCCCCGTTACGACGATGTAGCCGCGCTTGCGCCGGGTGCGGTCGATCAGCGCGCCGGCGGGTGCGGTCACAACCATGCCTGCGACGCCACCGATGGTAATCACCGTGCCGATTGCCCCCGTCCCCCAGCCGTGCTCGGCGAGAAACACGCCGAGGAACGGGCCGATGCCCGCTTGCATATCCGCCATAAAGAAATTCAGCGCGAGCAGCGCCTTGCGCGCGCGTTGCTGGGCATCCGGCATATGCCAAAGACGCTGGTCCAGCACTGTGGCACTGTTGTGGCGCTGTTGTGGCGCTGGCGGATGGTTGTTAGAAATCCAGCCAATCATTGGGAGGACCAAATGGCCGCAAAGCCGC
>DATGLO010000596.1:0-11801 GCA_035294105.1 Allostellaceae bacterium | reverse complement strand
CTCGGTCTTTGGTACAACCTCTGCCGAAGCAACGCGTCCTGAGCGGCGGTGAGCGGCGCGCCGGCGAAGCGGTAAGCGCGAGTCGCGCAACGAGGCGGCCAGGCGCGGTTTGCGGCGTGCCGGACGCGCCGCCGTGCCCCGACCCCGCCGGTTATGTAACTGTCTGATATAACTGATATTAATGAGAGAACATAAAAAGAACTTGATCTGTGAAGAACAAATCATGTACAGTTCTGAGCCTCAGCGACGGCGCTGAACGCGCCCGCCCTTTGAAATCGGCCGGGCCCTATGAAATAAGGAGTTGGGGGATGTCGAACACCGCTCTTCGCCTGGTAGATAAGGACACGATGGACAAGCAAAAGGCGCTCGACGCCGCGTTGGGGCAGATCGAGCGCGCCTTCGGCAAGGGCTCGATCATGAAGCTCGGCTCGCGCGACGCCGCGGCCGAGACCGAAGTGATCTCCACCGGCTCGCTGGGTCTCGATATCGCGCTCGGCATCGGCGGCTTGCCGCGCGGCCGCATTGTCGAGATTTACGGGCCGGAAAGCTCGGGCAAGACGACGCTCGCGCTCCATGTCATCGCCGAAGCGCAAAAGAACGGCGGCACCTGTGCCTTTATCGATGCCGAGCACGCGCTCGACCCGGTCTATGAGAGGAAGCTCGGCTGCAATATCGACGACCTCCTGATCTCGCAGCCCGATGCCGGCGAGCAGGCGCTCGAGATCGCCGACACGCTGGTGCGCTCGGGCGCGATCGATGTGCTGGTGGTCGATTCCGTCGCCGCCCTCGTGCCGCGCGCCGAGCTCGAAGGCGAGATGGGCGACAGCCATATGGGCCTCCACGCAAGGCTGATGAGCCAGGCGCTGCGAAAGCTCACCGGCTCGATCTCGAAATCGCGCTGCATGGTGATCTTCATCAATCAGATCCGCATGAAGATCGGCGTCATGTTCGGCAATCCCGAGACCACGACCGGCGGCAATGCGCTGAAATTCTACGCCTCGGTCCGGCTCGATATCCGCCGCATCGGCGCGATCAAGGAGCGCGAGCAGACCATCGGCAATCAGACCCGCGTCAAGGTGGTGAAGAACAAGATGGCGCCGCCGTTCAAGCAGGTCGAGTTCGACATCATGTATGGCGAGGGCGTCTCGAAGCGCGGCGAGCTGATCGATCTCGGCATCCAGGCCGGCGTCGTCGAGAAATCCGGCTCGTGGTTCGCCTATGACGGCCAGCGCATCGGCCAGGGCCGCGAGAATGCCAAGCAATATCTGAAGGACAATCCCGCCGTCGCCGATGCGATCGAGCATGCGATCCGCGCCAATGCCGGCCTTGTCGCCGATGCGATGATGGCCGAAGGCACGGGCGGGGGCGAGGCTGCCGAGGAATAGGTTGGGGCGAGGAGCCATCCTCGCCTGGGCCAAGGATCGGCATATCCCCCGCACGTCCTCTGGTCTTCCTTGCGGCGCCCCCAGCCTCTCCAGGTTGCCGGCGCCGTTTTTTCTTTCTTCGCGCTTGAAGAATACGACAGGAAGCCAATTGGAAATGACGCGATTAGCCTAAAGGTGATTTGCCTTGATGGATAGGGAGCGTCAGCTTCGAGTCATGACGACTCGTATCAAAGCCGAGAAATACGAACTGGGTGCCGTTCTGACGCCCGAGCAGATGACAAGCTATTGCCTACAGCACCGCACTCGAAATGCGTTCGGCATCTTGGATGAAGACGAGATCAAACAAACCATCTCCTACGCGGCGGATCATTGGCGGCTCGAAAAAATCGACATCGGTGGATTCGGGCATATCGCTGACCCGGACTATCCCAATCGGTCCTTGAAGGCGTACCCGATCGTCCACTACTTCAACTCGCGAAACGGCGAGCCCTATTGCGAAGTTCTCGATGGCCTGCATCGCATCGGAATGGCGCGCGCGCAGCGGAAGCGCAGGCTTCTCGCTCGGGTGGGGCACTTGAAACAGCCAAGCGCCGACAAGGCCCAGCGCCGCCCGCGCTTGCCGTTTCGTCGCATTCCGATCGTAGAAGGTCCGCCACGGCGCCCTTTTCCTAGCAAAAGATGAATTCATGACATCCTTCGATGCCGCCAAGGGGGCGAGGGGCGGTGATCGTCGTCGATGCCTCGATCCTGGTCGAGCTGTTGCTGCGGCATCGGCCCGCGGGCGTAGCCGCGGAAGCGCGCCTTTTGGCAACCGGCGAAACCGTGCACGTGCCGCATCTCGTCGATATCGAGGTCGCGAGCGCGCTGCGGCGATCCGTTCTTGCGGGCTTGGTCGAGCCCTCGCGCGGCCGGGAGGCGCTCGACGATTTTATGGATTTGCCGCTGCAGCGCTATCCGCATGCGGTTGCCGCGCCTCTGGGACTTGCGCGAGAATTTGAGCGCCTGGGATGCTGCCATGTCGCGCTGGCCGAGGCTTTGGACGCGCCGCTGTTGACCCATGACCGGCGTCTCCCCGGGGCGGCCGGCTACAAGGCGCATTTCGAGCTTCTCTGACTGGCTTTACGCCCCCATGCCCCTCCGCTAAATCCTTCCCCCGGCACGGGCGCGGCGAGGCGCGCTCGCCTTGGCCCGGACGGGGGAAAGAACCATCTTAGCGCTATGCTGACCAACGAGATCCGCGCCGCCTTCCTCGATTACTTCGCGAAGAACGGCCACGAGGTGGTGGCCTCTTCGCCCCTCGTGCCGCGCAACGACCCGACCTTGCTCTTCACCAACGCCGGCATGGTGCAGTTCAAGAACGTCTTCACCGGCGCGGAGAAGCGCGCCTACAGCCGCGCGACCACGGCGCAGAAATGCGTCCGCGCCGGCGGCAAGCATAACGACCTCGAAAACGTCGGCTATACCGCTCGGCATCACACCTTTTTCGAAATGCTCGGCAATTTTTCGTTCGGCGATTACTTCAAGGATCGCGCGATCGAGCTCGCCTGGAACCTCGTCACCAAGGAGTTGGGCGTCGCCAAGGAGAAGCTCACCGTCACGGTCTATGCCGAGGACGAGGAGGCGGCGACCTATTGGAAGAAGATCGCCGGCCTGCCGGACGAAAAGATCATCCGCATCGCTACCGCGGACAATTTCTGGGCGATGGGCGAGACGGGGCCGTGCGGCCCGTGCTCCGAGATTTTCTACGATCACGGCGAGCATATCCCCGGCGGCCCTCCGGGCAGCGCCGATGCCGATGGCGACCGTTTCGTCGAGATTTGGAATCTCGTGTTTATGCAATATGAACAAGTTTCGCCCCAAGAGCGGCGCAACCTGCCGCGGCCGTCGATCGACACCGGCATGGGCATCGAGCGCATTGCCGCCGTCCTCCAAGGCAAGCACGACAATTACGACACCGATACGCTGCGCGCGCTGGTCCTTGCCTCCGCCGAAGCCTCGCGCGTCGCCGCCGACGGACCGCAAGCGGTCTCGCATCGCGTGATCGCCGATCATCTGCGCGCGTCATCCTTCCTCATCGCCGACGGCGTGCTGCCGTCCAAGGAAGGGCGCGGTTATGTCCTCCGCCGCATCATGCGCCGCGCCATGCGTCATGCGCATATCATCGGCTGCCAGGAGCCGCTGATGTGGCGGCTGGTGCCGGCGCTCATCCGCCAGATGGGCGCGGCCTATCCCGAGCTCGGCCGCGCCGAGGCGCTGATCACCGAGACGCTGAAGCTCGAAGAGACGAATTTCAAGCAGACCCTCGAGCGCGGCCTCAAGCTGCTCGACGAAGAGGAGGGCAAGCTCCAGCCCGGCGAGGCTTTCCCGGGCGATGTCGCCTTCAAGCTTTACGACACCTACGGCTTCCCGCTCGATCTGACGCAGGATGTGCTGCGCGCGCGCAAGCGCCAGGTCGCGGTCGCGGCCTTCGATGCCGCGATGGAAAAGCAACGCGAAGAGGCGCGCAAGAGCTGGGTCGGCTCGGGCGAGGCGGCGACCGAGCGGCTCTGGCTCGAATTGCGCGAGAAGCTCGGCGGCACCGAATTCCTCGGCTATGAGACCCATGTCGCCGAGGGCCAGATCGTCGCGCTGGTCGCGGGCGGCCAGGAGGTCGCGGAAGCAAAAGCCGGCAGCGAAGCCGCGATCATCACCAACCAGACGCCGTTCTACGGCGAATCCGGCGGCCAGCAGGGCGATACCGGCGCGATGTTCACCGCGACCGGCGGCGAGTTCGCGGTACGCGATACGCAAAAGCGCGCCGGCGATCTCGTCGTCCATATCGGCGCGGTGACGCATGGCGCCTTGAAGCGCGGCGACGTTGTCGAGCTCCGGATCGACGAAGAGCGCCGCACGCGGCTGCGCGCCAACCACTCCGTCACGCATCTCCTCCATCAGGCGCTGCGCCGGCGCCTCGGCGAGCATGTGACGCAGAAAGGCTCGCTGGTCGCGCCCGACCGGCTGCGTTTCGATTTCTCGCAGCCGCGCGCGTTGAGCGATGAGGATGTGCACGCTATCGAAAACGAGGTCAATCGCCGCATCCGCGAAAATGCCGAAGTGACGACGCGCCTCATGACGCCGGACCGGGCGATCGAGCAAGGCGCGATGGCGCTCTTCGGCGAAAAATACGGCGACGAGGTGCGCGTGGTTTCGATGGGCGAGGACGTGCATGACGATCATGTTCATCCGTTCTCGGTCGAGCTTTGCGGCGGCACGCATGTGCGCCGTACCGGCGATATCGGCTATTTCAAGATTGTCGCCGAAAGCGCCGTCGCTTCGGGCGTGCGGCGCATCGAGGCGGTGACCGGTCCCGCGGCCGAGGAATATGTCGATCGCGAGGAAGGATTGCTGCAAGAGGCGGCGAATGCGCTGCGGACCTCGGCTGCCGAATTGCCCGCGCGCCTCGCTGCGCTTTTGGAGGAGCGCAAGAAGCTCGAGCGCGAGCTGTCCGAGGCGCGGCGCGCGGCGGCGACCGGCGGGGGCGGTGCCCACGCTTCTGCGGCGAAGGACCTGGGCGGCGTCAAATTCGCCGGCCGCGCGCTCAACGGCGTGCCGGCGAAAGAGCTGAAAAGCCTCGCCGACGATCTGAAACGCGAGATCGGCTCCGGCGTTGTCGCGCTCGTCGCGAACAGCGAAGGCAAGGCCTCGATCGTCGTCGGCGTCACCGACGATCTGACGAAACGGTTTTCCGCGGTCGATCTCGTGCGTCTCGGTGCCGACGCGGTCGGCGGCAAAGGCGGCGGCGGGCGTCCCGACATGGCGCAGGCCGGCGGTCCCGACGGCGGGCGCATCAACGACGCGCTTGCCGCCATCGAGAAAGCGGTCGCCGGCAAAGCGGCCGCATAACCGCATAAGCTCCTCCGGCTACGCTCACGCTTGCCGTGGCGGGCTCTCCCGGCCGCGGTCGCACGCGCCCATCCCCCAATCATCGAATTGCCATTTTTTTGCGCGACATCTCGGTGAACATTCGTCAAGCACTGGCCGAGGGGACTAAGTCGCTTGCAAAATGCTTTTCAGCGCCGCTTGGCGCGCCTTCTGGTGGGCTCGCATGATGCGACCTTGAACCGGATGGTGCTTGCCGCACGTTATGCCCGGCGGTTCGATGCAGCGCGGCGGCGCGTGCCGCATCGCTTTGCGCTCTACGATCTGGTGGGGCGCGAGGTGATCGGCGATCGCGGCTTCGATTACCTGGAATTCGGCGTCTATCGAGGCGAATCGATCCGCTACATCGCCTCCCGCTACGCTCGACCGGACGCGCGGTTCTGGGGTTTCGATTCTTTTGAGGGCCTGCCGGTCGAATGGAACGTGCGCAATCCCAAAGGCACGTTCGATGTCGGCGGCCGCTATCCCGAGATCGCCGATGCGCGGGTGCAATTCGTCAAAGGCTGGTTCGACACTACCGTTCCCGAATTTCTCAAAACCTACGAGCCGCAAGAGCAGCTTTGGATACACATCGACGCCGATCTCTACGGATCGACATTCCAGGTGCTGACCTTTCTCAACCGCCATGTGCGCGCCGGCACGGTCGTGATGTTCGACGAAATCGAAGACTTGGAAAACGAGTTCAAGGCGCTGTGCGATTTTGAGGCGATGAGCGACAAGCATTTGTCGCTGATCGCGGCGACCGCGGACTGCCGCCAGGCGGCCTTCATCTGCGAATAGCCGGCTGGCCAAACGGCAAAGCCGCCCGGCCGCCCGGGGAGGCTTCGCCGATGCCGCGTCAGAAAGCGGCGAGCGCCGCGTTCAGCGTCGCACTCGGCCGCATCGCCGCCGATGTCTTCGCCGGATCGGGCAGATAATAACCGCCCGTATCCACCGGCTTACCCTGTACGGCGATCAACTCGGCATTAATCTTGGCCTCGTTGGCCGCGAGCTTTTCCGCCAGCGGCTTGAAGCGGGCCGCCAGTGCCGAGCTGTTGTCCCGCCCGGCCAGCGCCTGTGCCCAATAGAGCGCGAGATAGAAATGGCTGCCGCGATTATCCAACTCGCCAACCTGCCGAGCGGGCGAACGGTTGTATTCGAGGATCTTGCCGTTGGCCTCATCGAGCGTCTCGGCCAGTACGCGCACGTCCTTGTTTCCGGTTCTCTGCGCCAAATGCTCCAGCGAAGCGCCAAGCGCCAGGAACTCGCCCAGCGAATCCCAGCGGAGATAGTTTTCCTTTTGAAACTGCTCCACATGCTTGGGCGCCGAGCCGCCGGCGCCGGTCTCGAACAACCCGCCGCCCGCCAATAGCGGCACGATCGACAGCATCTTGGCCGACGTGCCCAGCTCCAAGATCGGAAAAAGATCGGTCAAGTAATCGCGCAGCACGTTGCCGGTAACGGAAATGGTGTCGAGCCCCTTGCGAATGCGATCGAGCGAGAACTTCATCGCATCGACCGGCGCGAGGATACGGATGTCGAGACCCGACGTGTCCTCGTTCTTCAGGTATTTCTCGACCTTGGCGATTAACTGCGCGTCGTGCGCGCGTTTGGCGTCGAGCCAGAATACCGCCGGGGTCTTGGTGAGGCGCGCGCGGCGCACGGCGAGCTTGACCCAGTCCTGGATCGGGTCGTCCTTGACCTGGCACATCCGGAAGATGTCGCCGGGCTCGACCTTCTGCGACATCAGGACCGTGCCGTCGTCGGCGACCACGCGCACCGTGCCGGCCGCGGCGACCTTGAAAGTCTTATCGTGCGAGCCGTATTCCTCGGCTTGCTGCGCCATCAATCCTACGTTCGGCACGTCGCCCATCGTCTTCGGATCGAAGGCGCCGTGAGCCTTGCAGTCCTCGATGACGGTCTGGAAAAGCGTCGAATAGCAACGGTCGGGGATCGTGGCGAGGACGTCGTGCAGCTTGCCGTCCGGTCCCCACATGTGCCCGCCTTCGCGGATCATCGCCGGCATGGACGCATCGATGATCACGTCGCTCGGCACGTGCAGGTTGGTGATGCCCTTGTCGGAATTGACCATGGCGAGGGCGGGCCGCTTCGCGTACTCGGCCTGGATGTCGGCCTTGATCGCGGCCTTCTCGGCCTCGGGCAACGTCTCGATCCGCGTCAGCATGTCTGCGACGCCGTTGTCGGGGTCGACGCCGAGCTTCTTCAGGGTTTCGCCATGCTTCTCGAACACGTCGGCAAAGAACACGGAAACGCAATGACCGAAGATGATGGGATCGGAGATCTTCATCATGGTCGTCTTGAGGTGCAGCGAGAATAGGATGTTGTCCTTCTTCGCCGCGTCGATCTGCGCGGCGAAGAAGTCGCGCAACGCTTTGCGGTTCATCACCGAGCAATCGATGATCTCGCCCGCCTTGAGCGGCGTTTTCGCCTTCAGCACCGTGACCGCGCCATCGCTCGCGACCAACTCGATACGGGCATTGGTCGGCGCCGCAACGGTCGTCGCGACCTCCGTACCGTAGAAATCGTTGCCCGACATGTGCGCCACGCGCGTTTTCGAGTCTTTGCTCCACGCGCCCATCTTGTGCGGATGGTTGCGTGCGTATTGCTTCACGGCGCCGGCGGCGCGGCGGTCGGAATTGCCCTCGCGCAGCACCGGATTGACGGCGCTGCCGAGCACCTTGCCGTACCGGGCGCGAATTTCCTTATCGGCCGGCGTCGCGTCGCTGTCCGGATAGTCCGGGACGTCGTAACCCTTGCTCTGCAACTCCTTGATGGCGGCCTTCAGCTGCGGAATCGAGGCGGAGATGTTGGGCAGCTTGATGATATTGGCCTCGGGGCGCATCGTCAGCTGGCCAAGCTCGGTGAGCTCGTCGTTGATCCTTTGCTCGGGCTTCAGCTTCTCGGGGAAGTTCGCGATGATGCGGCCGGTCAGCGAAATGTCCTTCAGCTTCATCGTCACGCCGGCCGCGCCGACGAAGGCTTGAACGATCGGCAGCAGCGAAAACGTCGCCAGCCCCGGCGCTTCGTCAACCTTCGTCCAAACGATTTCGAGGTCCGACACTATTCCACCTCCGCGCGCCGAAAAGCGGCGCGGAACTTAGCACGGCACTCTCGGTACGCAAGCCGGCACGGTGTCACATCTTCTTGGACGAGTCGCCGAAACAGGCGGGAATCACGTCTTCGGTGCGCGTGACGACCTGATACAGCCGCTCGGCGCGGGGCGCCGCGAAGCCGGCGGCGATCACTTGCCGCACCAGCGCGATGAGCGGCTGCCAATAGCCCGCGATGTCGACCAGCACGATTGGCTTGTCGAAGAAGCGGAGTTGCCGCAGGGTGATCGCTTCGAAGGCCTCGTCGAGCGTGCCGAGACCGCCGGGCAGCACGGCGACGGCATCCGACAGCGCGAACATCTGGCGCTTGCGCTCTTGCATATCGGGCACGACCACGAGATCGGTGAGGCCGATATGTCCAACTTCGCGACCGTGCAGCGCCGTGGGGATGACGCCGAAGACCTTGGCGCCGGCGGCGAGCGCGGCGTCGGCGAGAATGCCCATGAGCCCGACGCGCCCGCCGCCATAAACCAAGTCGATGCCGCTGCGCCCGATGGCATCGCCCAGCGTGGCGGCGGCGTCCTGAAACGCCTGCTCCGCGGGCAGCGACGAGCCGCAGAAGACGCAGAGGCGCTTGGCGGTCATTGGCCGGTCCGCCAGCCAGGCGTCGGAAAATCTGACATGCGTGCTGAGCGCCAGACAAAGAAACGGATGTAACCGACTGACATTGAATGATTTATCGATTGCGGCACGATGATTGCGTAAGGTCGCGTGAGTTCGGGAAGGTCGATAGGGACTGAGGATGAACCGGGTGAGGATTTTCGCTTGCGCCGTGCTGGGCTCGGCCTTCGCCTCGCTTGGCTGGTGCCTGCCTCAGGGCGATGGTCTCCCGATCGGCATACTCGGCCGTTCCGCGGGACTCGCGCTGTTCGGCCTCGCGATGCTCGCAGCCGGGCTCGTCTTCCGTGCCGCGATACGCTCGGACAAGCCCTCCACCGTCAAAGTGTCGCCCGCGGCGAGCGAGTTTCGCCGTGGCTTCGACAAGTCTCCTCAAGCGTCCAAACGGCCGGCATCGCGCCGCGAGCATAGCGAGGTTGTCGTAACATTGCGCCGCGCCCTTGCCGCGCAGGCGCAACGGCCGCAAGCCGACATCGCCGGCGTAGACCTGCCGGCGGATCAAGTCGAGCGCCTCCGGAACATGCTGCACGGACGCGCCGCTATGCTGCGCGCCCGCAACGCCGAGCAGGCGAAGCGACGGTTCCTGCGCAACGGCGTCGATATTCATGGCCTCGCTCAAAGCTAAAATGCAGCGGTTGAAAGCCAAACGTCGCGCAGCTAAGCGCGCGCGCCTCCCAAGGTCAAAGCCGGCCACCTCAAAGAATTCGTCCGGCAAACAGATGACGTCCGGCGCGATCTTCGATTTCGACGACCCAGAGGTCGGGATCGCGATTGACCTGACGAGCGATATAGGCTTCGGCGGCTTGCTCATCGACCGGCTCGGCGCCGGTGGCCCGGAGCCAGCCGAGTTCGCCCTCGATGCTGCGAGCCTGAGCGAGGACGACGAAGCCGTGCTCGAGTCGATTGAGCTTGATGAGGATGGCGCCGGCATCGGCATCGCCACGCCGCGCCACCACCATCGGAATCGCTTGCTGCGTCGCTAGCCGCAAGGCCGCCTGGACGACCAGGCCTGTTTTTAGCCGCGGCTCCATCCCCGATATCGCTTGCGCTCGACGGTGGCTCAGACTTGCTGAATCGCCGAAAGCAGCCAGCGGCCGCCCGGGCTGCGCGCGAAAGTCCATAATTCCGCGGCTTCGGTCGCGTGTTGCGGATCGCCGCCGACGATCACTTCGCCCGTGCCAGGGCTGCCGCCGCTGCGGACGGTGTAATCGCGCGCGCGCCAATGCATCAGCGCGGTCGCGTAATGCATGCGGCCTTCATCCCAGGCCTCGCGCACCTCGCCCTTGATAAGCTCGACATTTTCGACCTTGTTGACGACACCCTGGCTTTCGTTCTCGGCGAGCTGCTCCGAGAAATAAGAGAGCATCTCGGGTGTCGTGTATTGGCGCATCGCAGCGAGATCGCCATTGCTCCAAGCCGTCTGCACGCCTTCGAGGATATGCTCGAATTCCTGGTAGTCGCTTTGCGTCACGCCGATGGTCGCGAGCCGAGGCTGACTATAGGCCGAGACGCCCGCGCTCAGCGGCGACATGCCGTTGAAGCCGCTGCTGTAGAGGCCACCTTGGCCCATCATGCCGCCGCCATAAGTCATCCCGCCCAAACCCATGCCTTGGCCGCTGCGGCGGCTAAAGAGGCGGAAGAGGAACCAGATCAGGCCAAGGATGAAGAGCCATGAAAAGACCGAACCGAACATGCCGCCGACGCCGTAGCCCATGCCCCAATGCGGGAACAGCATCCCCCCGAGCCATGAGCCGAAAAACCCTCCGAACATGCCGGTAAGGAAGGGATGGCCGTAGCCGTAGCCATAGCCGCCATAGCCATAGCCGGGTGCAGTGCCATAGGGCGAGCTGGGGCGGGTTTGTGGGGTAAGGCTGCGCTGGATGGGCGCGCCGCCGTTGTTGCTATAGGTCTGGAAGCCGCGGCTGCCCATGCTGGAGAAGCTGCCGCCGCCGCCCAGGCGATAGCTGCCGCCGGCGCGGGCGTTCGCCACCGCCGGAGCGAGAAGCATGATCGCGGTCAGGAGAACCGCCGCCCAACGCCGCCATACCATCGCCAAATTTCCCTATCTTATTGGAACGGCTAATATCTCGGTCGCCTGACGCGTTTCTGCAAGCGTGTCGTGACATAAATCGGCCCCGATCCGGGGCGGCTTGGGAACCTCGGATAGGAGGCGCACGTTGATGAGACCAATGGCCCGGAGAGCCGCTGATCTCGATAGCGGGCGCGATTCTGCGCTCGAGCGCTATCGTCGGGTACGCGCCCGAACAGAGGCTCTGGCGGCGCCGCTGTCGCCCGAGGACCAGACCGTCCAGTCGATGGCCGATGTCAGCCCGACCAAATGGCATCGCGCCCACGTCACCTGGTTCTTCGAAAATTTCATTCTCATTCCTTATGCGGCCGATTACCGCCCCTGCGATCCCGCTTACGGCTATCTCTTCAATTCCTATTACGAGGGCGCGGGGCCGCGTCATCCGCGCCCCGCACGCGGAATGCTGTCGCGGCCAAGCGTCGCCGACATCGCGCGCTATCGCTCGCATGTCGACCAGGCGATGGAAGACCTCATCGCGAGCGCCGGCGCCGCCGCCTGGCGCGCGATAGCGCCGCTCTTCGAACTCGGTCTCAACCACGAGGAGCAGCATCAAGAGCTGATCCTTATGGACATCAAGCATGTCCTGTCGCTCAACCCTCTCGACCCGCCTTATGGCCCGCCCGCCGCTACAGCCGCTGCGCGCCGGTCGACACCGGCATTGCGCTTCGTCGATTTCGCCGG
>DATGLO010000595.1:0-2550 GCA_035294105.1 Allostellaceae bacterium | reverse complement strand
CGCCGTCGACATAAAGCAGGTCGTAGCCGCTGCCGTCGCTGTGGAGATGGGTCGACAAAATGCCGCGCTCGGAAGGGCTGCCATTCGACGGCACGCCGCGCAGGACGAGCGCGCCGGCGCCGTCGCCGAACAGCACGCACGTGCCGCGGTCGTTCCAATCGAGGATGCGCGAAAAGGTCTCGGCGCCGATTACGAGGGCCGTCTTAGCCTGGCCGGCCCGGACGAAATTGTCGGCGGTCGCGAGCGCGTAGACGAAACCGGTGCAGACGGCCTGCACGTCGAAAGCGGCGCCGCGCTTCATGCCAAGCGTTGCCTGGACGCGCGCCGCCGTCGCCGGGAAGGTGTTGTCGGGGGTCGACGTCGCCAGCACGATGAGATCGACCTCCTCGGCGCTTACGTTCGCCGCCGCGAGCGCCTGCCGTGCCGCATTCAGGGCGAGGTCCGAGGTCTTCTCGCCCGGCGCCGCGACGTGGCGCTGGCGAATGCCGGTGCGCTGCACGATCCATTCGTCGGAGGTGTCGAGCGTCTTGGCGAGATCGCCGTTGGTGACCACGCGCTCAGGCAAATAGCCGCCGCAGCCGAGGATCTGCGAACGGAAGGCCATCTCAGAGCGCTGCCGTTTGCGGTTTGTCGGGGAGGTCGACGACCACTGCGCTCATCCGCTTGACGTCGTCGCGAATCTTGTCGAGAAAGCCGTTGATGACCATGTCGGCGCCGACGGCGATTGCGCTGGCAAAGCCGAGCTCGTCGGTGCCGCCGTGGCTTTTCACCGCGATGCCCTCGAGACCGAGGAAAACGGCGCCGTTGTAACGCCGCACGTCGAGTCGCTCGCGTAGCTTCTGCAGCGCCGGCTTGGCGAAGACGTAGCCGAGCTTCGCCAGCGTCGAACTGGCGAAGGCGGCGCGCACGAATTCGAGGAATAATTTCGCCGTGCCCTCGGCGGTCTTCAGCGCGACATTGCCGGTGAAGCCGTCGGTCACGATCACGTCGGCGGTGCCGGCGCCGATACCGTCGCCCTCGACGTAGCCGAGGAAATTGATCGGCGAGCCCGGCGCCCTGAGCCGCAGCGCGGCCCCGCGCACGGCGTCATTGCCCTTCAGTTCCTCCGAGCCGATGTTGAGCAGCGCGACGGACGGCCGCGACAGGCCGAGCACCGTGCGCGCGAACGCCTCGCCCATCATGGCGAATTGCACGAGATTCTCGACATCGCATTCGACATTGGCGCCGAGATCAAGCATCACGCTCTCGCCGCGCCGGGTCGGGAAGAACGTCGCGATCGCCGGCCGGTCGATGCCCGGCAGCGTCTTGAGCGCGAATTTCGCCATTGCCATCAGCGCGCCGGTGTTGCCCGCCGAGACCATGCATTGCGCCTCGCCCGCCGCGACGGCGTCGAGCGCGAGGCGCATCGAGGACTGCCGCCCCTGCCGCAGCGCCGTCGAGGGCTTGGCGTCGCCGGTGATGAAATCGTCGGTGTGGCGAACGGTCGCGCAACCGGCGAGGACCGGCAACTTGTCGAGCAGCGGCCGCAGCCGGCTCTCGATGCCGTAAAGCAGGAATTGGATATGCGGAAAGCGTTCGCGGGCGATCGCAGCGCCTTTGACGACTGCGTCGGGCGCCTTGTCGCCGCCCATGGCGTCGAGTGCGACGACGAGTCGGTCGCTCAATCGCGCGCGCCCCTTATCGGCGGCGAATCAAGCGGTCTCGGCAGCGACTGCCAAAACCTCGCGTTCGCCATAATGGCCGCAAGCCTTGCAGACATGGTGCGGCCGCTTCATTTCGCCGCAATTCGAGCATTCGACATAGCTTGCCGGTGCCAGATGGTGGTGTGCCCGACGCATATTGCGGCGGGATTTGGTGGTTTTCTTCTTCGGCACAGCCATGGCGATGATCCTTTAACGCTTCCACGCCGGCAGGCGCAGGACAGAAGGGGTGGTAAGTAGCTAAAAACATGGCTCCTGGCAACCGGATTGCCGGTCGTCAGCCGTCCTTGGGCTGCTTCAGCCGCGCCAGCGCGGCAAACGGCGATTCGCGCGGCTCTTCGGCAACGACTCGCTCGATTTCGATCGCGGCGCCCGGGGCGCGCGGGAACGGGTCGAGCGCCAGCGAGAGCTGCTGCGCGACGGTTTCGCCAATATCGATAACTCCGCCCTCGAGCGGCTCGACCGGCTCGGCTGCACCATCGAGAACGATCTCGCCCGCCTCCTCGACCGGCCCGAAGGTCAAGCTGAAGTTTTCCGCGATCCGGCCGGGCACCGGCTCCAGCGTGACGATGCAAGCCTGAACCAGCTCCGCCTCGAGCGCCGCGGTTACTCGATAAAAACCGCCTGGGATCGGCGTCAGTTTCACCTTGGCCTCGAGCCGGTCGAGCGACAGCAAATCGAACCGCCGCGCCAGGCCGGTGCGCTCTTCGGCATTGGCGGCGATCTCGTAAGTCTCGCCGCCTGCCGGTAGGCGCAGGCTGTCGATGCAGCGCGAGAATTCAGGAATATCTTTCATATTTAGGCTCTTATAGGCGCAAAATTGATGTTATCAGAGAACAGCGCCGCGACC
>DATGLO010000594.1:0-2168 GCA_035294105.1 Allostellaceae bacterium | reverse complement strand
CCCGCGTCTCCGACTGGCTGGGCGACGCGCCGCTCCTGCGCATCAGCACCTGCCATCATTCGATCGCGATTTTCCCCGCGAACCGGCCGGGGGTGCAGCACATCAACCATCAGGTCGAAGATGTCGACGACGTGATGAAGTCGTATTACTTCCTCAAGCAGCAAGGCGTGAAAATCGCCTGGGGCCCCGGCCGCCATCCGCTTTCGACCGCGGTGATGGTCTATTTCTACGGGCCCGACAATATGGTCTACGAGTATTCCTGCGGCGTGAAGCATATACGTCCCGAAGACGAAGCGAGCTATCGCCCCCGCCAATTCCCGCCGACCCTCACTTCTTTCTGCATGTGGGGCTCGGTGCCCGACTTCCCCGCCATGGAAGCGGCGATGGACTTGCCCGATAAAAACAAGCCGGCGCTCAAGGCCGTGTGATCGCCGTGGCCGCGATCCCGCGCATTGCGCAATATGCCGACGAGCTGACGCGCTGGCGGCACGACATCCACGCGCATCCCGAGCTCGGCTTCGAAGAGGAGCGCACGAGTGCCTTTGTCGCCGAGCAATTGACGCGTTTCGGCTGCGAGGTTCATCGCAACGTCGGCCGCACAGGGGTCGTCGGCGTGCTGCGCCAAGGGAACGGGCCGAAGAGCATCGGCTTGCGTGCCGATATGGACGCGCTGCCGATCCGCGAGACCAACCGCTTCGACTACCGCTCGCAGAACGAAGGCCGCATGCATGCCTGCGGCCACGACGGCCATACGACAATGCTCTTGGGCGCGGCACGCTACCTTGCCGAGACGCGCCAATTCGACGGCACCGTGAATTTCATCTTCCAGCCTGCCGAGGAAGGCCTCGGCGGCGCCAAGGCGATGGTCGAGGACAAGCTCTTCGAGCGCTTTCCCAGCGACGCGATCTTCGGCATGCACAATCGCCCGGGCCTCGCCGTCGGCAAGTTCGCGATCCGGACCGGGCCGATGATGGCGGGCGGCGCCTATTTCGACGTCGCGATCGAGGGCCGCGGCGCGCATGCGGCGCGTCCCGAATCCGGCGTTGATCCCGTGCTCGTCGCGAGCCATATCGCAACCGCGGCGCAAAGCATCGTCGCGCGCAATGTGAGGCCGCAAGAGACCGCCGTTCTCAGCATCACCCAAATCCACGGCGGCGATGCTTACAACGTCATTCCCGCAAGCGCCGTCATGCGCGGCACCGCACGCGCCTTCAGCCGCGACCTCTTGGAGCTTATCGAGGCGCGACTGCGCCGCATCGCCGAGGGTATCGCCGCGGCGATGGGCGCCAAGGCCGCGCTCGATTTCCGCGTGATCTTTCCGCCGCTCGTCAACCACGCGGACGAGGCGCGCTTCATCGCCGATTGCGCGGCCGAGCTGGTGGGCGGCGAGAATGTGGATCGCATCGGCCATCTCACCATGGCCTCCGAAGACTTCGCCTATATGCTCGAACACCGTCCGGGCGCTTATATCCAGATCGGGAACGGCGACGGCGAAGGCGGCTGCGAGGTTCACAACCCCGGCTACGATTTCAACGACGCCGCGCTGACGCTCGGTGCGAGCCTTTTCGCGCGCCTCGTCGAAAAGCGGCTCGCCCGCGGCTAATCGGCCTTACGGCAAGATCAGCTTCGCCGCATCGACCGGCTGCTTCATCGCGCCGAGCTCCAGGGCGAGCTTGGCAACGAAGTCGAAATCCTTCGCATCGACCGTCGTTGCAAAGGTCGCCATCGAGGTGGGATCGATGAAACCCATGTCCTTCTGCTCGAGCGCGCGCGCTTCGTCGGGATGGGCATCGATGAAGGCAATGCCCTCGGCAATCGAGGCGCGGAAGGCCGCGACCTCGGCATGATGCTTCGTTGCCCAATCGCGCGTCGACATCCAGAACGAACCGAGCACGTCGGGATTGACCGCGGAAAAGAAATCGACCGAGCGCACAGCGACGCCGGTCGAGACGATGCGGCCGCGGATCGGCTCGATCGGCGTCGCCGCATCGATCTGTCCCGATTTCAAGAGATCGCCCATCTGCAGCATCCCTGCCTCGACGATATTCACCTGCGCCGGCGGGACGTTATTGGTCATCAGCCACTTGCGCAGGAAGAGATCGATGATGCTGTCGAAGCCCGGCACCGCGACCTTGCGGCCTTTCAAATCCGCGGCGCTCGCGACCGTA
>DATGLO010000593.1:0-4927 GCA_035294105.1 Allostellaceae bacterium | reverse complement strand
AGCTTTCGTCGACCGATTGCGCGACCGCGCCGGCGACGGGCGGGCGGATCACGCGGGCATGCAGCATGCCGGGGAGGCGGATGTCCGTGACATAGGTCGCGGGCTGGGCAAAGACCTTCGCCTTCACGTCGCGCCGCTTGGGCGACGTCCCGACCACCTTGTAATCGGCCGGCTTCTTCAGCGGCGCCGTCGTCTCGAAGGCAAGCGGATTGCCGATCTTGCCGTTCCATTGCAGCGTGACGTTGAGGAACTTGCCGCCGATGAGCTGACCGTAGGTGACTTTCTTCGCCGGCGCGCCTGCGACCGAGACCACGCCGTTCTCGACGGTGAGCTTCTCGACCGGCGCGTTGAGGCGCTTGGCGGCCATCGCCAAAAGCGCGCGCCGGCCTTCCGCCGCGGCGATGCGCAGCGCGCTGCCGCCCAGCGGAATACCGGTGCTGCCGCTGGCCCCGCCTTGATTGACGGTGCGCGCGGTATCGCCCATCACGATCGCGACCTTGTCGGCCGGAAGATCGAGTTCCTCGGCGACGATCTGCGCGATGCCGACATCGGTGCCCTGGCCGCCATCGATCTTGCCGAAGAAGATGGTGGCCGAGCTGTCGGGGTGGATCGCGAGATAGCTGTCGAGCTGCGCGGGATCGAGGCGTTTCGGCGCGGCTGTGGCGGCCGTTGCCGCATGCGCGAGCGTCGCGGGCGCGCTGAAGCTGACAACAAGCGCGCCGGTGCCTTTCAAGATGCCGCGGCGGCTGAGGTCGGAACGCAGAAGATCGAGTTTCGTCATCGCCGCCTCCCTCACGCCATCGACGCCGCGCGCTTCACCGCGCGGATGATCGCCATGTGGGTGCCGCATCGGCATTTGAGGCCGCTTAAGCCTTGTCGAATGTCGTCGTCGCTGGGATGCGGATTCTTTTTCAGCAACGCCGCCGCCGTCATGATCCAGCCGTTGATGCAATAGCCGCATTGCGGCACGGCCTCTTCGACATAAGCGGTCTGGAGAGGATGCGGATGCTCCGGCGTGCCGAGGCCGGCAAGGGTGGTGATCTTCGCGTCCTTCACGCTGGCGAGCGGCGTGACGCAAGAGCGTACGGCCTCGCCGTTCACATGCACGGTGCAGGCGCCACACTGCGCGAGACCGCAGCCGAAATGCGGGTTCGACATGCCAAGCTCGTCGCGCAGCGCGTAGAGCAGCGGCATGTTGGGGTCATCGACCGCAAGCGTGTGACTCTTGCCGTCAACGATGAGGCGGATTTGCGTCGTCATTCCACTCCCCTCTGTTCGACGTTGTGATTGTTGCGCTAGAGACTATTCCCACCGCCATTCGCCGACAAGGGACGGGGAGGGGTTATGAAGATCGCGATCGCGTTACCGCTGGTCATCGTGCTTGCGCTGATCGCGCAGCCTGGCGCGGCGGCCGAGCATATCAAGATCGGCGTCGTGCGCTCGAGCGGCGCTATTCCCGCCATCGTCGGCAAGGAAAAAGGCTTCTTTGCGGCGCAAGGTCTCGATCCCGAGATCGTCTATTTCGATTCCGCTCAGCCGATTTCGGTCGCGGTGGCGGGCGGCGACTGCGACTTCGGCTCGACCGGGATCACCGCGGCCTTCTACAACCTCGCCTCGCAAGGCGCGTTGAAGGTGATTGCCGCCGGTACCTGGGACCGGCCGGGCTTTCAAAGCGTCGGCATGATCGCGTCCAACCAGGCCTATGCGTCCGGACTCCATTCTTTCAAGGACCTCAAAGGCAAGACGGTCGGGATTACGCAGCGCGGCTCGCCGCTCGAATTCTTCGTGGTCGAGACGGCGAAGACGCTGAAGATCGATCCCGCCACGATCAAGATCTCGGCGCTGCAATCGAACAGCGTGGTCGCGTCTGCGGTCGCGGGCAATCAGGTCGATGCCGCGGTCCAGACCGCCGCGCCGTCCTTTGCGATGATCGCGCGCGGCGACGCGAAGCTGTTGGGCTGGTTCTCCGATGTGCTGGGCACGCGCCAAGGCGAGGCGGTGTTCACCTCGACGAAGATCGCCAATGATCGGCCGCAGACGGTAAAGGCTTTCCTCGCCGGCTTGCGCGCATCCATGGCTTATTGGGATTCGGCCTTCGTCGACGCCCAAGGCGAGCGCCATGAGGAACCGAATGCCGCCGAGGTGATTGGCTATGTGGCCAAGGACTTGAACCAGCCGGAAGCCGTCATCCGCCAGGGCATACCTTATTTCGATCCACAGGCGCGGATATCGCTCAACGACATGCGGCTGCCGCTCGACTGGTACAAGTCGCAGAATATGGTCAAGGCGAATGTCGCGCTTGGCGCGATGATCGATAGCCGCTACGCGATCCAAGTGCCGGAGAAATGATGCCGTCCGATTTCACGACCGAAGACGTCGAATATCTTCGCCGCGGCGACAAGCCGCTGCTCGCGCGGATCTATCGTCCGCAAGGTGCCGGTCCGCATCCCGCGGTGATCGAAGTGCATGGCGGCGCCTGGACGACCAATGATCGCCTCGTCAATGTGGTCATCCACGAGGCCTTGGCGCGCGCCGGCATCGTCGTCATGGCGATCGATTTCCGCATGCCGCCCGAGGCGCAATATCCCGCGTCGATCGTCGATATCAACTATGCGACGCGATGGCTGAAGCTGCGCGCCAAGGATTACGGCATCGCGCTCGACAAGATCGGCGGGCTCGGCACGTCGAGCGGCGGCCATCAACTCGCGCTCTCGGCGCTGCGCCCGCGCGATGCAACCTACGGCGCCAGCCGTCTGCCCGGCGGCGAGCTCTTCGATGCGAGCCTCACCTTCATGGTGCTGTGCTGGTCGATTACCGATCCGCTCGCGCGCTATCGCATGGTAACGAGCAACGGCAATACGCGGCTCGCCGATGCGCATCGCGCCTATTGGCGCGACGAGGCGGCGATGGCGGAGGGTAATCCGCAGCTCATCCTGGAGCGCGGCAGGACGGACAAGCTGCCGCCGGCGCTGTCGCTGCAAGGCACGAATGACGACAACGTCACACCCGATATGGCCGACCGTTTCGCCGCCGCTTACCGCAAAGCGGGCGGCGAGATCGAGCTGGTGAAATTTCCCGGTGCGCCGCACGCGTTCACAGCGCGCGAGCCGGATTCGGAGCACGCGAAAAAGGCCCTCGAGCTCATCACCGGGTTCGTCCGGCGCCGCACTTCCTGAGCTTTTTCCGCCGTGCTACACCCTAGCGCAACAGCGCCAGGGAGGCAGGCATGGCCAAGATTCGCCACATCGCGCTCGCGACCAACGATCCGATCAAGACCGCCGAATTCTATAAGCAGGCCTTCGACTTCAAGGAGGTCGGGCGCACCGGCAATCCCGACGATCCCGGCGGCATCGCCTGGGGAATTTATCTCAGCGACGGCACCCTCAATCTCGCCGTGCTGAAATTCAAGAATGTCGATCAACTGGGCAAGGGTCTCGACTATGTCGGCATCCACCATTTCGGCGTCCTGATCGACGATCTCGACGGTTACATCAAAAAGCTGGAAGCGATGGGCGCACCGTGTTTCATGCGTCCCGATCCGAGCATGGGCGGCGTCTTCTTCGAAACGAAATTCCGCGGACCCGACGGCGTGGTGTTCGACTGCTCCGAGCACCCGTGGGTCGGCGCCGCACCCGAGGACACAGCCGAAGCCGATGTGAAGGAACTCGCGCCCGCGAAGTGAGCCGGGCGTTCACTGTTGACACCGCGGCTCGGGCCGGCGGACTATCGACGGTCGGCGGTCCAGCCGATCAAAAAAAAGCGAAAGGCGCGGCCGAGACAAGGACCGCGCGGGATTCAGGGAGGTCGATCATCATGCGCTCGCCGCATTTCCCTCTGCTATCGATCGTCGCCGGAAGTCTCTGTTTGGCGGCACTTGCGGGCTCGGCTGCCGCGCAGACCAAAGTCACGGTCGGCGCTGTTGTCGGCTACACCTCGCTGCATCTCCCGACCTATGTCGCGATGGAGCGGGGTTTCTTCGCCAAGGAAGGGCTCGACGCAAAAATGGTCGCGCTTGCGCCCAACGCGCTAAAGGTCGCCGGTCTTGCGGGCCAGGTAGATTTCGTTCCCATTCCGACGCCTGCCGCGCTCGCTGCGCTGCATGGCGCGCAAGTCGAGTTCCTCGTCGGCGAGAGCCTCAGCTCGCAATGGGAGATCATCGCCGACAAGGACATCGCAAAGGCGGAAGACCTGAAAGGGAAGGTCGTTGCCTATGGCGAGCCGGGCGGCGCGGCCTATGACGAAGGCGCGCGTGTGCTGTCGCAGGTTTTCCACATGGAACCGGGCAAGGACTACAAGGTCATCTCGTTCCAGGGTGAGCCCGCGGAAATCGCAGCGCTCATCAAAGGTGACGTACAGGCCGCATTGCTGACGACCGCCGAGGCGGTCAAAGCGCAGAAGGCTGGCTACAAAGTTTTGCTCAGCACCAGCACCTATCTGCCGCGGCTCGGCGGCGAGATATGGACGATGAAGCCTTTCGTCGATCAGCATCCTGACGCGGTGAAGGCGTTCGATCGAGCTATCGCCGAGGCGATCATGTACATCCGTAACAACAAGGACGGCATGCGGCCGATCATCAAGAAATATCTCGGCATCGAGGATCCGGAGGAGCAGGGGCTCCTATGGGACGGCATCCACGACGGCTATGAGGCGACGATGCCCGCCAAGTTGTTTGCCGATATCTTTGAAGCCCGGCGAAAAGAGATGGTCGCGATGGGCCAGTGGCCGCAGGATAAGCCGCTGCCCGACCCGGAACAGTTCATTGCCCGCAAGCTGCTCGACGATGCGCTGAAGGAGGCGCATTACGTGCCGACAAAGATGGCGACGAATTGAGCCTATCGTGATCGGCCTATGCCGGCGAGTGCCCTGCCGCGAACCTCGGGGAGGATGAATCGATGAAAAGAAGCTGCCTGGTTTTGGCGGCCGCCGC
>DATGLO010000592.1:0-3154 GCA_035294105.1 Allostellaceae bacterium | reverse complement strand
CGCGCACGAAGAGCGTGCGAATATGGCCGATATAGATGCCGTGGGTCTGGCCGCTCTTCGTGCCGTTATGCACGAAGGCCGACGCGTCGATGACGATGTCGCTGTTCGGGTTTTCGGTCGTCAGGATGCCTTCCTGGTTGTCGTGGAAATAGCAATTGACGATCGTCAGGTTGGCGCCCTCGGCGCGAATGCCGGCGCCGTTATTGTCGCCGACCGCCGCGCCCGAGAATTCGATGTTTTCGATGCGGATGTTGTTGCCCGCGGTGACCCAGATACCTTTGCCTTCGGCGGCTTCGCCGTCGGCGACAAGATGCGCGCGGCCGCCAACCCCGCGGATGGTGAGGTTGTTCGCCTTCCACACCGCGACGTCGCCCGTATACGTGCCGGCATCGATCTCGATCGTGTCGCCGTCCTTCGCCTGGTCGGCCGCGGCATGGATTGTCTTGATATCGCGCGACGGGCCGACCTTCAGCACGCGCCCGCTCGTTTTGGGCTGCGCGGCGGGCGAAGGCAACGCCGGGGGAGGAGTCATGGCTGCTGTCGCGGTCGCGGGCGGCGTCACACCGGGCACCGGCAGCACGAGCTTGCTGGCGCGGCCGGACGCCGGCGCGGTCGGCGGCAGGCTCGCGGCAGGAGCGTCCGCGCTCGGGCCGAAGCTCATCGATTCGATGTCCCCGGGATTGACGGGGAGCGTATAGCTGCGGCCGTCCTTGAGATGGATCGTCATGTCCGCGAGCGAGGGCGCCGCCGCGAATACGATCGCCGTCAATACCGAGAGCGTCGCCCAGAGCCGATTCATAGGATGTTGACCATGAAAAAGGGGGAGATTCCTGGCGCCAGCCTGCGCCTAAATCCTTTGACGGATCGTAAAACCCCGAGCCTTGCATGGCGTGATCCGCTTGAGAGGCCGCCACATCGGCACTAGTGTTTCTGGCCGGCCAGCCGCGGATTTCGGGCGAATGCGGGAGGGTGGCGGTGGCGAGGGAACGATGACGCCGGACGAGAACGCGCGATTGACCCGGGTCGGACCCGGCACGCCCTGCGGCGAGCTCCTGCGCCGCTACTGGATGCCGCTCTGTCCGGCCGCGGAAGTTGCCAAAGGTGGCAAGAAGCGGCTTACGGTCCTCGGCGAGTCGCTCGTCCTCTTTCGTGACGGGCAGGGTCGCTATGGCCTCGTTCCGGAGCATTGCCCGCATCGCCACGTGTCGCTCTATTTCGGCTTCGTCGAGGAGGACGGGCTGCGCTGCGCCTATCACGGCTGGAAGTTCGCCGCCGACGGCACCTGTCTCGATCAGCCTTTCGAGGCGAAAGGGTCCGCTCTGCGTCAAGACGCGTGCATCCGCGCTTATCCGGTGCAGCAACTCGCCGGCATCCTCTTCGGCTATCTGGGCCCGCAGCCGGTGCCGCAATTGCCGCGCTGGGAGACGATGGTGCGCAAGGACGGGCTGCGCCGCATCACCGTGCTGCCGCTGCATCGCTGCAATTGGCTGCAGGCGCAAGAGAACACCGTCGATCCGACACATACCTATTGGCTGCACGGCCACATGATGGTTCAGAAACTCGGCTACGAAGAGGGCATGCGGCAGGCCGCCTATACCTATCGGCCGATCAAGGACATCGATTTTGAATTATGCAAAGAGCCCAACTGGGCCGGCATTCGCAAAATCCGCGTTTATGGCGGCGATAAGGGGGAGCGCGAAACCGGCCATCCGTCGCTCTTCCCGAACGCGCTCCTGGTGCCGCAGGGGAAGGACCTCGTCATCCATTTCAAGACACCGATCGACGACGAGCATCTGTATGCGCTGTGGCTCGAATTCACGCCGAACCCCGACGGCGCGCTCGTCGAGCAAGCCGATGAGGAAATTCCGGTGAGCTATTTCGCGTCTCCGCGCGATGCGAACGGCGACTACGACCTCACCTCCTTTATCGCCCAGGACATGATGGCATGGGAGACGCAAGGACGCGTCTTCGATCGCAGCCGGTCCTTGCTCGGCACGTCCGATCGCGGCGTCGTGATGTTCCGCCGGCTTTTATCCGAGCAGATCGATGTCGTTGCGCGCGGCGGCACGCCGGCCGGCGTGTTCTACGATCCGGCGCTCAACGACATCATCCGCTTCCAGGTCCATGACGGCCAGGCGCGCATGGCGCGCGCGATGGAGGCGGCGAAGTAGCGGCGCCCGGTTGGGCCTTCGCCTGGCCTATGCTAGCCTTCGCGCGAAGGAAAGGCCGGCGCGGATAAGCCGCCGGCCGGGTCAGGGGAGCTGAAATGGCCGATGCGGCGGCGTTCGACTACATCATCGTCGGCGGCGGGTCCGCGGGCAGCGTGCTCGCCAATCGCCTCTCGGCGCGCGCGAGCAACCGCGTGCTGCTGATCGAGGCGGGGCCCGACACGCCGCCCGATGCCGTGCCGGCCGATATCCAGGAGATGTTCCCGAAGGCCGCGCTCAATCCGGCTTACAAATGGATGAAGCTCGTCGCCTATACGCAATCCTTGCGGCGCAATTATCCGCGTCCCCCGGTGCCGGTGCTCTACGATCAAGGCAAGGTGATGGGCGGCGGTTCGAGCATCAACTACCAAGCCGCCAATCGCGGCGCGCCCGACGATTACGACGAATGGGAGGCGCTCGGCGCGTCGGGCTGGGGCTGGCGCGACGTGCTGCCCTATTTCAGGAAGCTCGAAGACGATCGCGAATTCGGCGGCAGCGAGTTGCACGGCAAAGGCGGGCCGCTGCCGGTGCAGCGCATGCGGCGCGACGAGTGGTGCGGCTACACCAATGCGGTGGCCGCGGCGCTCGAAAAGGCGAACCTGCGGTACCTCGAAGACCAGAACGGTGCGTTCATCGACGGCTATTTCGCGGCGACCCAAAACAACCGCGACGGGCACCGCGTCTCGGCCGCGGTTGCCTGGCTGACCAACGAGGTGCGCCGCCGGCCCAATCTGCGCATCCTATCGCAGAGTCATGTGCTGTCGCTGACCTTCGATGGCATGAGGGTGACCGGCGCGGTCGTCAAAACGCCGGGCGGTATCGAGACGGTGCAGGCGCGCGAAGTCATTCTCTCGGCGGGCGCGGTGCATTCGCCGGCGATGCTGATGCGCGCCGGGATCGGCCCGGCGGCGCATCTCTCGGCGATGGGCGTGCAAGTGAAGCAGGAC
>DATGLO010000591.1:0-4350 GCA_035294105.1 Allostellaceae bacterium | reverse complement strand
GCGAAAGTCGTGCCCGAGGCCGCGCGCGAGAATCCGGGACTCTTCTACAGCCGCGGCACGCGCACCGCGCAATCGGTGGCGGCGGTCTATCGCAATATCCAGGACAAGCTGAACGTGCCGCTGCGTCAGGTCGCCGACCTCGAAAATGCGCCTTTGCGTCCCGCGATGGGGCTCTCCGACAATCTGCCGCGTCCGCGGACCGATCGCCGCGCCTAGCGGCTTGCGCCATGGCGCCGCTAGGAGAAGAGAAAAAGCGGCTCATTCTGACAGCGGCTTTCGATCTGGCGCTGCGCCGGCTCGGTGCCGATCGCGCCGCGACGATGCAACGCTTTCTCGCCTGCTTCTACGATCACGTCGCCGCTGCCGATCTCGAAGGCCGCTGCGCCGACGAGCTCTACGGCGCGGCCTCATCGCTCTGGCAATTCGCGCAGCAACGCCCGCCCGGCAAGGCCAAGCTGCGCGTTTTTAACCCGCGTGCCGCCGCCGAGGGGTGGACCGCGCGCCGCACCATCGTCGAGATCGTCAACGACGACATGCCCTTCCTCGTCGACACCGTCGGCATGGCGCTGGCGGCCGAAGGCGTTGCCGTTCATCTCATCATCCATCCGGTAATGCGCATCTTGCGCGATGCGCAGGGCCGGATCGTCCAACTGCGCGACAACGACGAAAGCGACGGCGCGCCCGAATCGCTGATGCGCGTCGAGATCGGCGAGCTGCACGACGAGGCGCGTCTCGCCGCGATCGTCGCGCGGCTCGAAGCGGCGCTCGCCGATACCCGCGCCGCGGTCGCCGATTGGCAGAAGATGCGCGATGCGCTTGCCGAAACCGGCGCCGCGCTCGCCAGCGAAAGGCCGCCCCTTGCCGCGTCCGAGCTCGCGGAGACGCAGGATTTCCTCGCCTGGCTCGACGACGACAATTTCACCTTCCTGGGCTGCCGCGATTATCGCTTCGACGCGGCCGCCGGATCGCTCGCGCCGGGGCTCGGCATCATGCGCGATCCGTCTTTCGCTTTGTTCGATGGACTGCGGAACTTCGCGGCGCTCTCGCCGCCGCTGCAGGCCTTCCTGCGCGCCTCGCATGCGCTTTTCATCACCAAGTCCAACCGGCGCGCGACAGTGCACCGCGCCGCGCGCATGGATGCGATCGGCGTCAAACAGTTCGACGCTGAGGGCCGCGTTCTCGGCATGCGCGTTTTTCTCGGCCTCTTCACCTCGCTCGCCTATAGCCGGCCGGCGCACGCAACACCGTTCATCCGCGTCAAAGTCGCCGGCGTCTTGGCGCGCAGCGGCTTCGATCCTCATGGCCATGACGGCAAGGCGCTGGCGCATATCCTCGAGACCTTTCCGCGCGACGAGCTCTTCCAGGTCTCGGAGGACGATCTCTACGACATCGCCATGGGCATTCTCGGCCTGCAAGAACGCCGGCGTGTCGCGCTTTTCTTGCGCCGCGATCCTTTCGGCCGCCTCGTTTCCTGTTTCGTCTATTTGCCGCGCGAGCGCTATGGCACCGCGCTGCGCCGGCAACTCGGCGCGCTCCTCGAAGAGGCTTTCGGTGCGAAGATCGATGGCTTCGATGTCCATCTCGGCGATTCGGTGCTAGGGTCCGTACTCAATAAGGATTCCGGCGTTGGCTGACTTGTGCTTCAAGGCTTCCGAATCGAGGGAGGCCTTGATGCGGAAGCAACTTTATTGGCTCAGCGACAGCGAGTGGAAACGGCTTGAACCTTTGCTGCCGCGCGGCCGGCGCGGTGCACACCGAGTGGATGACCGGCGCGTGATCAGCGGGATCGTGCATATGTTGCGCTCGGGAGCGCGCTGGCGCGACTGTCCGCCGGAATACGGTCCCTATACGACAATCTACAATCGCTTCAACCGCTGGAGCCGGCAGGGGCTTTGGTTTGCGATATTCGAGGCCTTGACGGGCTCGACCGGCGTCATCTCCAGCGCGGCCATCGACAGTTCCCACATCAAGGCCCACCGCTCGGCGGCGGGCGGAAAAGGGGGGCCTTCCGGGAAGCCATCGGGCGCTCGCGCGGCGGCCGCACGACGAAAATCCACGCCTTAACCGACGCCGAAGGCAGGCCGCGCGTCCTCTTGCTCTCGCCCGGCAATATCAACGATATCGCAATGGCCCCAGCCCTGCTTGCCTCCGCAGCGCCGATCGGGCGTCTCATCGCCGACAAAGCCTATGACGCCAACAGCCTGCGCCAGCTTCTGGCCGCTCAAGCAACTCGGGCCGTCATTCCATCGACCGCCAGCCGAAGCCGGCCGATCCGCTACAGCAAAGCCGCCTACCGCCAGCGCAATCTGATCGAGCGGATGTTCGCGCGGCTCAAGGATTTCCGTCGCATCGCAACGCGCTACGACAAGCTCGCCAGAAACTTCCTCGCTGGCGCACTCCTCGCCGCAACCGTAATCTGGTGGCTCAATTGAGTCCGGACCCTAGCGCTCGGAAGCTTGACCGCGACCGTCGCATTGCTCGCGGGTCTGGGCAGCGCCCAGGCTCAGATCGGTGCCGGCCAGCCGGCATCGCCGCCGGTAGCGCCGAGCGGACCAGGGGCGGGCTCTTTCCCGCAATCCTTCCTGATCCCGGGCACCAACACCTCGTTGAGCCTCTACGGCAAGATCTCGATGGGGATCTGGGACAACATCGGCAGCCAGCATCTGAACGATACGAGTCCGTCGGGCGGCGGCGCGACCCCGTTCCAGATCAGTGCTCTGGCGATGGAAGGACCAGGTGCGTCCGGCGGTGTGAGCGTGAGCAATCTCGACCGCTCGATCCATGGCGGCTTGCGCAATCAGGTGAAGGGCACGAACTTCGCCATCGAGACGCGCACCCCGACCGATCTCGGCGAAGTGAAGACCGTCATGCTGGTCGATTTCAGCTTGATGGCGAGCCAGAGCAACTATGTCGGCTCGGGCACGGCGATCACCTCGACCAAGCCCTCTTCGGGCGCCGGCAACAACGAGACGCCGCGTATCCAATGGGCCTACGGCACCTTGGGGCCGTGGCTGATCGGCCAGTACAATACCGCCTGGGCCGATCCGCTGATGACCAACCCGGATATCGGCGACCAGTCGCAGGTCGGCCCGATGCAGACGGTGAACATCCGCCGGCCGCAGATCCGCTACACCTACCTTGCGGGTAACGGGATCACCCTTTCGGCCTCGGTTGAATCGATGAACACCGGCGCCGAATATTGCCAGAACACGACCTCGACGACCTGTATCGGCAATGCGACGCTGGCGCCGGCGTCGCTCGCGACCGACGGCTCCGACAACCTCGATGTTGGCGGCGCCGGCGATGGCGGTGTCGTCAACCTGCCGAGCTTCAACACGGGTATCGCCTGGGATCAACCCTGGGGCCATGTGATGGGCCGTGTCGGCGTCGGCCGCTCCGAGCTGCGCGGCACCAACGCCACAACGCTGTTCAACAATGGCACCTCGCCGGCGAACTTCTCGAACAATGTCACGCAATGGCATTGGGCGGTCGAGGGCGGCGTGATGCTCAACACCTGGGGCCAGGATCAGTGGCGTGGCCTGGTCAACTACTCGCATGGTCTCTCGACCTACGACTCCGACATGGGCAACGGCACCTATGACGTGTTCATCAACGGCCAGACCGGCCAGGTCAGCTCGTTCAACGAACTGGCGCTGAACACGAGCTACATCCACCGGTTCAACCCGAATTGGCGGACAACCGGCGAGTTCGGCATCGGCTTCTTCAACAAGCCGAGTAGCGCCTCGGGCCTCTCTAATTGTGCGGACAGCGGCGCCAACCTCACTTGCGTGTCCGGCGGCGCAACCGCGGCCCAATTGGCGTCGGTCGAGAAACGGCATATCCAGGCGGCGTGGTCTCTGACCTACAGCCCGGTGCCGGGCCAGGTCGATATCGGCCTCGAGCTCGATTATTACGACCGTCAGGTGCAAGCCAGCGGCACGGGATCTGCCGCCTGGACTCAACGGCTCGGCTTCAACTTCTACTGGTAAGCTCGAGTCTTGTCCTCTACAGCCCGCCGGCCGCAAGGCTGGCGGGCTTTTCTTTGCCTTAGATTAGTGAATTATTTCAAAGGCTTAATGCAGGCCGGCGCCGGCGCCGAGCTTTTTATTGAGCAGGTCCGCATTATTCGACCTAGTTGCTTATATGCAACAGGTAGCGAAAAACAAAGAGCAATAATGATTAATCATTGATTGAACAAATCTATTCGTCGATGCTCCCCATCGAAGGGAACATTCTCTTCGAGTCCGCGGACATATCACTGGGGGTTTTGATCAATGAAGACACGAACTGTGAAGGGAGCGATTGCGCTGGGAAGCCTGACGGCGACCGTCGCATTGCTCGCGGGTCTGG
>DATGLO010000590.1:0-3140 GCA_035294105.1 Allostellaceae bacterium | reverse complement strand
CGATGCCGGCGCGGTGAAGGTGTTCAAGGGCGGGGAGACGTGCGGGTGGAGCGGCGCACGTTGATGCGGGCATCCGGATGTTGAATTCGCTGGACGAGCGAGCGGGCGCTGTGGTTAGAGTGAGCGCGCGTACCCGGGACGGGGATTTTCCCGGACGAGGTGGTGTTGCGGTCTACTGGGCCAGTCGAATACCGTTGTCTTCTGCTCGATAGCTACGGGCAGATCGTTTGGCGTCACCGTTCCCCTCCTCGAGCGACGACGATGCGATTGTCGCCGCACGAACCTTCCTCCGCGATCGGATCGACAGTACCTGCGTCTTCGAGCTGTGGCAGGACCAGCGCTTCGTCGCCTGCGAGAACGATGCGCTGATCGTCGAACTGGCGACGCGGTCGAACCTGGTTTTGCCGCCGGCGCTCTAGGCGCTACTCCACGCGCTTGATCAGCATCACGTTCTTTTCGCTCGCTGTCGGCGGATTGCCGCAGCGGCCCTTGTCCCAATAGCGCGCGGTTACCTCCCAGCCTTGCGGCACCGCGCCGGCGCAGGCCGTGAGGCTGCGGCCGATGCGGACATTCGAAAGCTCGGTGATCGTCATCCAGTTGTTGTCGCGCGGGCTCGCCTGCTCGTCGCAGCCTTTCGCGCGCCAGTCGTTGGTGCGAATCCAGCCGTCCGGCACCGCCGCGGCCGCGCACACATCCTTTGTCGTGAACGGCATGTCGGGCACGTGGGGTGCGCCGGCGCAGCCGCTCAGCGCGAGCGCGGTCGCGACGAACGCGATGCGTTGGCGCGAGAACGGCGGCGCGATTGTCGCGACAAGCGCCATGGCTCCCTCCTTCGCGGCTTTTCCTCACGCACGAGATTGGCTCGGGTCGCAGCAGCCACCGGGGCCGAGCCGCGCGGCACGGCGGCGCGAAGCCGGAATCTCAAAAGGCGAGCGACGCGTTTTGCATCAGCGCTTGGATCCGCGGGAAGTTTTGCGCCCAGCCGATCGCGTCGCGGCCGGTGTAATCGGCCTTGCGCGGATCGGCGTGATATTGCAGCAGCAGCCGCACGGCGTCGGGATGGTTGTTGCGCGCGGCGAGCATGAGCGGCGTCTGGCCCTTGCCGTCGGCGATATCGACGGTGGCATGCGCGGCGAGGAGGACCCGCAGCACGCCGGTGCTGCCGCTCTGCGCCGCCCAGTGCAGCGCGGTGTCGCCGAGCCGGTCGCGCAAGTCGAGCTGGGCCCCATGGGCGATGAGGGCGGTCGCAACCGCGGTGTAATTGGCCATCGCCGCATGCATTAGCGCGGTATGACCTTCGGAATCCGCCTCGTCGCAATTGCCGCCCGCCGCCATGATCCAAGCGATCTGATCGGCGTTGCCTTGCTCGGCGGCGGCGAGCACGCGGCCGTCCGCGCTTGCTGAACCCAAGAGCGGCAAGGTTTTCGGCACGGTGGGAATGCCGGTAAACGGCGTCGGTGGCGGCGGCACGCCGGCAAAGGGCGCTTGCGGGCCGCTTCCGGCCATCGCCACGTCGAGCGTCAGCCCGATCAGCAGCAGCACCCCCAACGCTCGCAGCAATACCGCGACCATGGCCGCCCCCTCGCCGCCGAGTGTGTGACTTCTGCGCGCCGGCGGCAACAGTTTTCCTGTGACGTTTCGGTGGCGCGGCGGCGCATATCCGGCCGCGGCCGATTTCCCTTCGTCTCTGCGCACGAGGCTCGTGGAGCGGGTTTGACATTCGCTCCACCTCGCCGCTGGCTCCGAAGCGAATGTCGAATCCAAAGCTCCACGACAAACCTATCGTTGCTCGTGGTCCTTGGAGTCGAACATTCGCAAAATGCTTGCCGCAACGGGATGTGCATGTTGGAATCGGACCACGAGAATCGACGCGCGGCAGATGAGGTGGGCATCCCATGAAGATCGCGATCATCGGCGCGGGCAATGTCGGCAAGGCCTTGGGCGGCAATTGGGCGAAGCGTGGCCACGATGTGACCTACGGCGTGCGCAATCCCGAGGATGCGAAATATCGGGGCCTCAAGACCGCGAGCGTCGCCGAAGCGGCGCGCGGCGCCGAGGCGATACTGCTCTCCACACCCTGGACCGCGACCGAAGCGGCGCTCCGGTCGGCGGGCGATCTTGCCGGCAAGCTGATCCTCGATGCGACCAACCCGCTCGCCTTCGGCCCCGACGGTCTCAGCCTCGCGATCGGCCATTCGACCTCGGGCGGCGAGCAGGTCGCGGTCTGGGCAAAGGGCGCATCGGTCTTCAAGGCGCTCAACACGACCGGCTTCAACAACATGGAAGACAGCGCCGGCTATCCGCTGAAACCGGCGATGCTTTTCGCCGGCGACGATGTGGCGAAAAAGCCGACGGTCGCGGCGCTGCTTGACGATCTCGGCTTCGAGCCGGTCGACGCCGAGCCGCTCGTCAATGCGCGCTATCTTGAGCCTTACGCGATGGTGTGGATCGATCTCGCGATGAAGCGCGGTCAGGGGCGCGACTTCGCCTTTGCGCTGATGAAACGCCGTTAGAGAGAATGGCGGTGGGCGCGCGCGGCAACATCGAGCATGTGGTCGTGCTCATGCTCGAGAACCGCTCGTTCGATTCGATGCTCGGCGCGCTTTATCCCGGCCGCGCCGGCTTCGAAGGCCTCAGCGGCCGCGAGAGCAACAGTTATGTGCGCGCCGACGGCCGCAGGATCGACGTGCCGGTCTGGAACAAGGCGGGCATGACCGCCGCCTCGGCGACCATCCCTGATCCCGATCCGGGCGAAGCTTTCACCGACATCACCCAACAGCTTTTCGGCGCCGGCGGCGCCACCGCCGAGCCGCCGCCGATGAGCGGCTTTGTCGCCAATTACGTGACGCAGCCCGCGGCCGACGGCGCGACGCTCGATCCCGGCGCGGTGATGCATTATTTCACGCCGCAGCAAGTGCCGGTGATCAGCACGCTCGCCGAAGCCTTCGGCGTGTGCGACCAATGGTATGCCTCGGCGCCTTGCCAGACCTGGCCGAACCGGTTCTTCGCGCATTCCGCGACTTGCGCCGGCTATGTCGACAACAAAAACTTTCCGCTGCCCTATACGCGGCCGACGATCTTCCATCGCCTGCAAGAGAGCGGGAAAAGCTGGCGCGTCTATTTCCACGACGTGCCGCAGA
>DATGLO010000589.1:0-2414 GCA_035294105.1 Allostellaceae bacterium | reverse complement strand
ACGGCGCCGCATAACCTGAAGCAAGGCATGGGGCCGCGCTCGGTGCTGGAGAAGACCATCACTTTCACGCCGCCTTGCCACATCGTGATCGACGTGCGGACCACCGAGGTTTCGCAGAAGCCCGGCAGCAATCGTCCGATGTCGCTCGGAATCACGGTGCTCAACGCCTGCACGCCCGAGACCGACAGCTCGACCCACTATTTCTGGGCCAGCGCGCGGGACTATCAGCAGGACGACAAGCAGGTCGACGCGTTCATGACGAAGCTCACAGTCGCCGCGTTCGACGAAGACAAGGACATGCTCGAAGCGCAGCAGCGCACCATCGCGCTCGATCCCGACGCGCCCTATGTCAGCGTTAACGCCGATCAGGGCAGCGTGCAGATGCGGCGGTTGATGGCGCAGTTGCTCGCGGAAGAAACCGGGTCGGTCCCGGCGGCCGCGCAGTAACCGATAAGCTCTCAGCCATAAGCTTCAAGCTAAGAGCTTGCAGCTTAGCGCTTTTCCGGTTCGGGCCGTTGACCCAGCGCGCGGATTCGCCAAAATAGCCGCCGCACAAGTGGTGGAAGCGACGCAATGACGCTTGCCGATGGCAAATCGACCATCGACGTGAACGGGTTGGCGCTCGATATCGAGGCGCGCGGCAGCGGCAAGCCGCTCTTGTTCCTGCATCCCGAGATCGGCCTGGACCGCGCCGGGCCCGCGCTGGATGCGCTGGCCAAAGGCGCGCGGGTGATCGCGCCGACGGCGCCCGCTTATAGCAAGCACGCGGTGCCGCTCTCCTTCAACACGATCGACGACATCGCCTATCTCTATCTCGATTTGCTCGACCAGCTCGATCTGCGCGGCGCCAATGTCGTCGGCCTCGGCATCGGCGGCTGGATTGCGGCCGAGATTGCCGTGAAGTCGACGCAGCGCCTCGCGAAGCTGGTTCTGGTCGATGCCTTCGGCGTGAAGCATGGCGATCGCGAGACGCGCGACATTTACGACATGTGGTTCGTCACCGATGCCGATCTGCAGAAGGTGCTCTATCACAATCAGGAGTTCGCAACGCGCGATTTGTCTAAGCTCTCCGAAGACGAGCTTTTCGCGATCGCTCGTGCGCGCGAATCCTCTTCGCGCTACGGCTGGCGGCCTTACATGCACAATCCCAAGCTCAAAGGCCGGCTGCACCGCATCAACATTCCGACGCTGGTGTTGTGGGGCGCCGAGGACAAGATCGTCGCGCCCGACTACGGCAAAGCCTATGCGGCGGCGCTGCCTCACGCGACATTCGAGACAATCGCCCAGGCGGGACATTTTCCGCATGTCGAGCAGCCGCAGGAATTCGCGCGTCGCACACTGGCCTTCATCGAGGGGAAGAGCGCATGAGAGTCTTTCACTTCACCGAGCAGCCCTATTCCCCCGCCTGGAAGGATCACCAGGGCACGTTGCGCATCACCATCCCGAACAGCCGCCAGGATCCGAAGCTCGCCGCCGATCTGCTGCATCGCTACTACGACGAATGGGCGCTTGCCGACGACCTCGGCTTCGACATCATGTGCAACGAGCACCACTCGACAGCGACCTGCATGGCATCGACCGTGATCGTTACCCTGTCGGTGCTGGCGCGCATCACCAAAAAGGCGCGGCTGCTGGTGCTCGGCTATCCGCTGGCGCATCGGCCAGATCCGCTGCGCGCCGCCGAAGAGCTCGCGACCATCGACGTGATCTCGCGCGGCCGGCTCAATATGGGCTTCGTCAAGGGCGTGCCGTCGGAATTCGCGCCGTCGAACGCCAATCCGGTCATGGTCGAAGAGCGTTTTTGGGAATCGCTCGATTTCATCCTCAAGGCGATGACGACGCATGACGGGCCGTTCAACTGGGAGAGCGAGAATTTTCATTACCGCCAGGTCAATCTCTGGCCGCGGCCCTACCAGCAGCCGCATCCGCCGGTGTGGAGCACGACCGGCAGCAAGCACAACGCGCAGCGGCTCGGCGAGCGCGGCTATACCATGGCGACGCTCGGCACCGGCTATGCGACCAAGCCACTCTACGACGCCTATCGCGAAGCCTATCGCGGCAAGTTTCATCGCGAGCCGCCGCCGGATCGCTTCGGCTATCTCGGCCTCATGGCGGTCGGCGAGACCGAGGCCGAAGGCCGCCGCCGCGCCGAACTGGTCGCGGATTATCTCCGCACCCTGCCGCTGACGCCGGCGCCGTTCCGCAATCCGCCGGGCTACACGTCGGTCGAGGCCAATGTGAAGCTGATGCGGGCAAGCGGACGTCCGCCCGATCGCAGCTTCACCAAGGACGGCCGCGCCATCAACATGATGACCGGCAGCGTTCAGGATTTGATCGATGCCGGCATCATGTTCGCCGGCACACCCGACCAAGTCTACGAGCAGATCACCGGCTTCGCCGAATCCTGCGGCGGC
>DATGLO010000588.1:0-3974 GCA_035294105.1 Allostellaceae bacterium | reverse complement strand
TAGGAGAACATGCCCTCCGTCCGCTCGTCCTCACCGCGCATCGTCCCCTCCATCCCTGCTCGACAGACAGCGAATCACATCAATCAGATGATCGCGAGAGGGTTTTTCAGCAACCTGCTAATCTAATGAAACATGCGGTCGAAGAAGCCGATCTTGAAGTTTTCGGCCATGACCAGAGTAAGCGTATCGCCCTTGTAGCGGTCGGGTACTTTGGGGATCGGGGAAGCCGCATGGATCATGGCGAGCGCCGCCTCGTCGAGGAGCGGGAAGCCCGAGCTCTTGTCGATCCACGCATCGAGGATGGTACCGTCGCGCGAGAATTTGAATCCCAGCGAGACCGTGCCTTCCTGTTTCTGCTTGATCGCCTCATCGGGGTACTTCCTGAACCGCGTCACCCAGCGGCGCACCTGTTCAAGATAGTCGTCGCCCGGACCTTCCAGCGCGCCGTTACCGACGGCAGCACGCCCTGGCCCCGCATCTCCGCGCCCGCGGCCGCCAACGCCTTGCTGCGCGATATCGGCCGCGCTCGCGGGTGCGGTCGTATTCGCTGCCGCCTGCGAGGGTGCTGGCGGCGCCGGCTCCTGCGCGACCTCCGGTGTCGGCGGGGTGGGCGTGGGCTTGGCTACCTCGGTCGGCGTTGGCGGTGCCGGGCGCGGCGGCGTCGGCTTGCGCGGCGGCACCGGGGCGACTGGCGCTCGGGGAGCTGGAGCGGGCGCCGTGGTCTCGGCGAGGTTCGGAATGGCCGAAAACGGCTGCACCTGCGTCTGGCGCAGTGGTGGCTCTTGCGGCTCGGGTTGAGCCGTGCTGGGCGCCGGCGACGAGGCGGCGGAAGCCTCGCTGGCAGGGCTGGGCGAGGATGCAGCAGTCTCGCCGCTGCCGTTCCCCATCGCTCCGGACTGACCTTCCTGCTCGTGGATGATTGTCACCGGGATCGGCGGCAGGGGGACGGTCTGGTCGCTCGCCGGCTGCCACAGCAGGAAGAGCAGGACGAGCACCGCCGTATGCGCCAGGCCCGAAAGGAACATGGCGCCGCGAAACCGCCGCCGCTCGGTTCTTTGTGCGGCAGAATCACCGTCGTCCACGCGTCGTTCGATGGCGAGGCCGATCCGGGTCATCCCCTTGTTTCCGCCTCCAGAACAGTAAACACTGGTGACTGCGCGCCCCTTGCCAAGGCCTCAGCTATGCCGAAATTTGCGGCCAATCTTTCTACCTTGTTCACCGAACTTCCTTTCCTGGACCGCTTCGCCGCCGCGCGCAAGGCCGGTTTCGCGGCGGTCGAATTCCAGCAGCCTTATGACTTTCCCGCTCCGGAAATTGCCGCCCGCGCCGAGGCGGCGGGGCTTCCCATCGTGTTGTTCAACGCTCCGATGGGCGATTTTCGGGCGGGCGATCGCGGCTTTGCCGCGCAGCCCGGCCGCGAGGCCGAATTCGATGCCAGTATCGCGACCGCGCTGTCCTACGCGCGAGCGCTGAAATGTCCGCAAATCCACGTCCTCGCCGGGCTCGCCGCCGGCGATGATCGCGCGCCGCAGGAAGCCGTTTACGTCGCCAATCTTCAGCGCGCTGCCGCGCGCGCGGCGGCGGACGGCGTCGCCCTGCTCATCGAGCCGCTCAATGCGCGCGACAATCCCGGCTATTTCCTCCGCACGACGCGTCAAGCGGTCGCGATTCTCGATCGCGTCGCATGCAAGAACGTCGCGCTGCAATTCGATCTCTATCATTGCCAGATCAGCGAAGGGGATCTGGCACAGCACGTGCGCGATCTCCGCGCGTATTATCCGCACGTCCAGATCGCGAATGTCCCGGGTCGCCACGAACCCGATCACGGCGAGATCGATTTTGCATTTCTGTTCGATCTCTTGGACGAGATCGGCTATGGCGGCTGGATCGGCTGCGAATACCGGCCGCACGCCGGAACCCTGGCAGGGCTCGGCTGGGGAAGGCGCTGGGGTATTGGAGGATAGGGATGGCCGCTCGGCTCAAGGGTAAGATCGCCGTAGTCACGGCAGCGGCGCAGGGTATCGGCCGCGCCTGCGCGCTCGCTTTTGCCGCCGAAGGGGCGACGGTCGTTGCGACCGATATCAATCTCGAAAAGCTCGCCACGCTGCAAGCGGGAGGCGCGGGCGGGATTTCGACGCGGCGGCTCGACGCCACCAAGAAAGACGAAATCGATGCGCTCGCGGCCGATCTCGGCGCGGTCGACGTGCTGCTCAACTGCGCTGGCTTCGTCCATCATGGCACGATCCTCGATTGCGCGGAAAGCGATTGGGATTTCACGCTCGATCTCAATCTGCGCAGCGCCTATCGCACGATACGCGCTTTCCTGCCGGCGATGCTGAAGGCGGGCAAGGGCGCATCCATCATCAATATGTCGTCGAGCGTCTCGTCGCTCAAAGCCGCGCCCAATCGTTTCGTCTACGCGACCAGCAAGGCCGGCATCATTGGGCTCACCAAATCGGTCGCGATTGATTTCATCGGCAAAGGAATTCGCTGCAACGCGATCTGTCCGGGCACCGTCGAGACGCCGTCGCTCGAAGAGCGCATTGCGGCGCAAGGCGGCAGCGCCGCCGCGCGCCAGGCCTTTGTCGCCCGCCAGCCGCTCGGCCGGCTCGGCACGGCAGAGGAAATTGCGGCGCTCGCGGTCTATCTCGCGAGCGACGAATCGTCTTTCACGACGGGCCAGACGCATCTCATCGATGGCGGCTTCACGCTTTAGCTAACAAACTAAATCAAGAAGAGGCACTAAACCATGAAACTACTTCGCTATGGACCGAAAGGTAAGGAAAAGCCGGGCGTGCTCGACCGGAATGGAAATCTGCGCGATCTCTCGGGCGTTATCGCCGATATCACGCCCGATCAGCTTGCGCCCGCGGCGCTCGATCGCCTGCGCAAGCTCGACCCGGCGAACCTGCCGCCGGTAACGGGCCAGCCGCGCCTTGGCGTGCCGCTCGCCCATATCGGCAAACTGGTTTGCATCGGCCTCAACTATCGCGACCACGCCATTGAATCCGGCAACCCGATCCCGAGCGAGCCGGTCATTTTCATGAAAGCGACAAGCTCGCTGACCGGTCCCAACGACGATGTGATCCTGCCCAAGTCGGCAAGCAAAGGCGATTGGGAATGCGAGCTCGGCATCGTCATCGGCAGCACCGCGCAATATGTGGCCGAACACGACGCGCTGAAGCACGTCGCCGGTTACTGCATCGTCAACGATGTCTCCGAACGCGCCTTCCAGATGGAGCGTGGCGGGCAATGGACCAAGGGCAAGAGTTGCGACACCTTCGCGCCGGTCGGACCATGGTTGGTGACGGCGGACGAGGTGCCCGATCCGCAGGCACTCGATCTCGTTTGCGAGGTGAGCGGGCAGGTGATGCAGAAGGGCACGACGCGTAACATGATCTTCAACTGCGCCAAGATCGTCAGTTATCTCAGCCATTTCATGACGCTATCGGCGGGCGATGTGATCCCGACGGGGACGCCGGCAGGTGTGGGGCTCGGCATGAAGCCGCCGCGGTTCTTGAAGCCGGGCGATACCATGCGCCTGACCATCACGGGTCTCGGCGAACAGCGCCAACGCGTGCTGGCCTACGGTTGACGATCGCAGTGGCGCAAGAATTAAAACCGCGTTATTCTAATACGTTAGTCTGCGCGCAAGGGGATCCATGTACGACCACCGCCGTCCGGGGTTTTTCCGGAATGATGAGCCTCAAACGGGTCGCCGTGTTGAGGCAAAAGTAAAATGGTTCAACGCAGCAAAAGGCTTCGGCTTCGTCACTCTCACAGATGGCAGTCCGGATGCGTTTCTCCCGATGGCGATCCTGCGCCGCGCGGGATACGACGATATTCGCGAGGGCGCTTCGATTACCTGTGAGGTCGGTGCCGGCGCAAAGGGACCGCTCGTCGTCAACGTGCTGAACGTCGACAACAGCACAGCGACTCAATCATCGGGCGGAGGCCGTGGCGGCTATCGTCAG
>DATGLO010000587.1:0-3411 GCA_035294105.1 Allostellaceae bacterium | reverse complement strand
CGAACGGCTATTCGACCCTATGGCTCGCCGCGGCGGCGCGCGACAGCGGCGGCAAGGTGATCACGATCGAAGCGGTCGAGAAGAAACAGGCTTATGCGCGCGCGGCGCTGACGAAGGCCGGCGTCGCGAGCGCGGTCGAATTCTATCTCGGCGATGCGCTCGGCATCTTGGCGCGCTTGCCCGGCCCGTTCGATTTCGTGCTGCTCGATATCTGGAAAGATCTCTACGTGCCGTGCCTCGATCTCTTCTATCCGAAGCTCGCGCCCGGCGCAGTCGTCGCCGCCGACAATATGATCTTTCCCGCGGGCCATCGCGCCGAAGCGGCGGACTATCGCCGCGCCGTCCGGGCGAAGCCGCTGATGCAATCGATGTTGCTGCCGGTCGGACAGGGGATCGAGCTCAGCCGCTACGCCGGCGATCTGCCGCCGCACCTCGTTTAGCGCCTCATAACGCGGCGTCGGGCTCGCCGTCGTGTTTGTCGCCCTTGTCGACGGCGAATGCGGCGTTACCATGAAGAAGTGCCCGCGTAAGATGCACGCCAAAGGGAGGCATTCGGCTTGAACGATTCCTTCGTCGAGATCGGCGGCGCGAAGCTGCTCTTGCGTCGCAGGGGCAGCGGTGAGCCGTTGCTGTTTCTGCACGGTATCCAAGGCCTGCCGGGCTGGACCGAGGCGCTGTCGCGCCTCGCCGAGCATTTCACCCTGATCGCGCCCGATCATCCCGGCTTCGGCGGCTCCGATACGCCCGATTGGATCGACGATGTCGACGATCTCGCTTTCTTCTATCTCGACCTGCTGCAGAAGCTGGCCGATGGCCGCGTCCATATCGTCGGCCATTCGCTCGGCGGCTGGATCGCCATGGCGATGGCGATCCGCTCCACCGCGCAAATTCAGAGCCTCACCTTGGTCGACAGCGCCGGCATCAGCGTGCCGGGCGTGAAACGCGGCGACATGTTCATCGGCTCGCCGCAGGAAACCGGCCGTCTCCTTTTCGCCGGCGAAGAGCCGGCCGCGCGCTGGGCAGCGGCCTGGCAGGCGAGCGACGAACTCAAGGAAATCTACGACAAGAACCGCGCCGCCGCGGCGAAATACACCTGGCAGCCGCGGCTGCACGATCCGCGTCTCGCGAAATGGCTGCATCGCATCAACGTGCCGGTGCATATCGTCTGGGGCGAGGCGGATTGGCTGATCCCGCTGGCGCATGGCGAAGCCCTCAAGCGCGCGATCGGCGGCGGCGGCGCGGCGCTGACCGTCGTTCCGGGCGTCGGCCATCTTTGCGACATCGAGGCGCCGGCCGCTTTCGCCGAGGCCGTCGTCCCTTTCATCGCGGGCCTGAAGCCTGAAGGATCTCGGCCATGAAGGTTTTGTTCTTCCATCTCATGCCCTATGCCGATCTCGATCTCGACTATCAGCAGAAATACCGCACCGATTGGGTGATCCTGCCCAATACCTACTTCGATCCGCAAAAGGGTCACGCGCTTTACAACCGCTATCTCGACGAGCTGGAGCTCGCGGCGGAGCTCGGCTTCGACGGCGTCTCCGTCAACGAGCATCACCAGAATGCTTATGGGCTGATGCCGTCGCCGGTGGTGATGGCCTCGGCCCTGGCGCGGCGGGTGAAGAACGCGAAGATCGCGATCCTCGGCAACGCGTTCGGCTTGCGCGACAATCCGCTGACCCTCGCCGAAGAGCATGCGATGATCGACGTGCTGACCGGCGGCCGGCTCATCTCGGGCATGGTTCGCGGCATCGGCGCCGAATATTATTCGATGGGCGCCAACCCGGCCTTCAGTCACGAGCGCTTCCACGAAGCGCATGATCTCGTCGTGCAGGCCTGGACCCGGCCCGGGCCGTTCAGCTTCGAAGGCAAGCACTATCGCTTCGAATATGTGAATGTGTGGCCGCGGCCCTATCAGCAGCCGCATCCGCCGATCTGGTGCCCGTCGCTCGGCTCTTCCGAGACCGTCGATTGGGCAAGCGCCAAAGAACGGCGCTATGTCTATATCCAAAATTTTTCGCCGGTCGCATCGGTGATCCGGTATCTCAATCTTTATCGCCAGACCGCCGAGCGGCTGCATGGCTATACCGCGAGCTCGGAGCAGATCGGCTGGGCGGCGCCGATCTATGTCGCCGAGAGCGACGCCAAGGCGCGCGAAGAGGCGAAGATCCACATCGAGCGCCTCTTCAGCAAATATCTCAACCTGCCGTTCGAGATGATGTTCCCGCCCGGCTATCTCTCGCAAAGCTCATTGAAGGCGATGCGCTCGATCAAGCGGCCCGCGCTGGCCGCCGGCACGATGACCATCGACCATCTGATCGACGCCGGAATCTTCCTGTGCGGCAGTCCCGATTCCGTGCGTACGCTGTTGGTCGACGCGCATCGCAAGCTCGGCTTCCAGAACTTCCTCGCCAATCTTCATTTCGCGACCTTGCCCGCCGATCTCACGGAAAAGAACCTGCGCCTCTTCGCGCGCGAGGTGATGCCGGCACTGCAGGCGCTCAGCGACAAGGAATGGCAGGGAATGGAAGCCGCGGCGGCGGAGTGATCGTGCGCGGCATCGACGGCTTAATGCTTATAACTTAAAGCCAACAGCCGGCAGCTCTCACGCCGCGATTTCTTCCGCAGCGGCGTGCGGCAGCCGCACGGTCACCTTGGTTCCCTTGCCCTGCGTCGAGGTGACCTCGACCGTGCCGCCGTGCTGCTCGATCACTTGCTTCACCATCGGCAGGCCGAGGCCGGTGCCGAAGCTCTTCGTCGAGAACAGCGGCTCGAAGATTCGCGGCAAGACGTCGGCCGGGATGCCGGGGCCGTTATCGCCGATCACCAGCTCGAAGCCGTTGAAGCGCGCCGCGGTCGTCACGACGATGCGGTTGTTGCTCGAGGGCTGCGCCGCGCTGGTCATCGCCTGCGCCGCGTTGTCGATGAGGTTGATGACCACCTGGCGCATGCGCTCGGCATCGAAGCTCACGGCATGGCCGGGCGCCGTGAAGTTGCGCACGAGGGCAACACCCTCGGGCAGCTTCTGATCGTTGAGCACTTCCTCGAGCCATGTATCGAACGGGGCGGTGCTGCGGCGCAGCTCGCGAACGCGCGTGTAATCGAGAAGCTCGGAGATGATGCGGTCGCAGCGGCCGACGCTGCGCTCGATGCGCTCGATCGGGCGGTCGAGATTGACGCCCTTCGATCCGGCGAGCTCTTTGAAGGTATAGACGGTGTTGCGGATCGCGCTCAACGGATTGCGCAGCTCGTGCGCGACCGTCGCCGTCAGCTGGCCGAGCGCCGATAGCCGTTCTTGGCGTACCAGCTCGACCGCCATGCGGCGGTTCTCGATCCCCTTGTCGCGGAACACCGCGATCGTTCGGGCGAGCTCGCCGATTTCGTCCTGACGCTCGGTGTAGGGCGCTTCCTTGT
>DATGLO010000586.1:0-2249 GCA_035294105.1 Allostellaceae bacterium | reverse complement strand
CTTCTTGCGCGCGACGCCCCAGCGATAGCCCGATAGCGAGCCGTCGTTGCGCACGACGCGATGGCACGGGATGGCGACCGCGATCTTGTTCGCGGCGCAGGCGCTCGCCACCGCGCGCACGGCTTGCGGTGCGCCGACGCGCTTGGCGAGCTCGCTATAGCTGAGCGTCTTGCCGGCGGGAATGCGCCGCAGCGCCGACCACACGCGTTGCTGAAACGCGGTGCCCCGGATATCGAGCGGCAGGTCGACGCTCTGTGCGGGCCGCTCGATGAGCCCGACGACTTTGGCGACGAGCGCCTCGAAGCCCTTGTCGCCGCCGATCAGCTCGGCCTCGGGAAAACGATCTTCCAGGTCGCGCAGCAAGGCCTGCGGGTCGTCGCCCAAGGCGATCGCGCAAATGCCGCACGCGGTCGCCGCAACGAGGATCGCGCCGAGCGAGCATTGGCCGAGCGCGAAGCGAATGGCGGCGTCCTTGCCGCCGGCGCGAAAGGCGCGCGGCCGCATGCCGAGAAGCGGCGCCGCCGCCGCGTAGAAGCGGCCGCTCGAATTGAAGCCGGCGCCGTAGGCCGCTGCGGTCACGGTATCGCTATGCCGCAACTCGTCGCGCAACTTCTCGGCTCGCCGCGCCGCGGCATAGGCCTTGGGCGTGACGCCGGTCGCCGCCTTGAACAGGCGGTGGAAATGGAAGGGGCTCATCGCGGCGGCGCGGGCGAGCTCGGCGAGGCTTGGCTCGGCCTCGGCGGTTTCGATCGCGCGGCACGCCGCGGCGACGATCGCCGCCCGGCGCCGGGCCGGCGCCTCGGCATCGGGACGGCAGCGCTTGCAGGGCCGAAAGCCGGCGCGCTCGGCGGCGCCGCGGCTGTCGTAAAACGCGACATTGTCGCGCTTCGGGCGGCGCGACGCGCAGCTCGGGCGGCAATAAACCCCGGTCGTCCTTACGGCATAGAAGAAGGAGCCTTCGGCCGCCGGATCGCGATCTGCAACGGCGCGCCAGCGCGCCTCGTCGCTCGCAAAACGCGGCCGCCTAAGGGCGACGGTCGTCATGGCGGACATCATAGCATGCTCCTTTTTGTCGGGCGAAAGCGTCACGCCATATTCGGCGCGCGCGCGCCGGCAAAAACTCCGCTGCTTGCGGTCGAATTCGGATTTCGTGACGGCCGCGGAATCCGGCGCTAGATTGAACCCGAGAGGCGCAGGCGCGCGAAGGAGGAAACCATGGGCAAGCTTCGGCATTTGGCGATCGTCGTGAAGGATCTCGAAGCGTCATGCCGCTTCTATGAAAAGTGCTTCGACATGAAGCGCGCTTTCTCGGCCGGCTCGCATGCCGTTTATCTGACCGACGGCGTCATGAATCTTGCGGTGCTGAGCTACGATTCGGTCAATCGGCCCGGCTCGCCGACCGCCGACGGCCGGCTCGGCATCCATCATTTCGGCTTCCGCGTCGACGACCTCAAGGAGAGCGAAGCGCTCATCAACGCCGCCGGCGGCCAATACTGCTTCGATTTCGGCGACCCCAAAGGCATGAATTTCGAGCGCAAATTCACCGATCCCGAAGGCATCCTCTTCGATATCTCGGAGAAGGGCTGGTATGGCGCGCTCGACGAGACGATGTCGGCCGCGAAAGCAAAAGAGCCGGCGCTCTGAACCGCCGGCTCCCTAAAGCGAAAACGCCGCGGCTTTAGAGGCCTTTGGCGCCTTCGAAAGAAGCGCCTTCGAGGTTGACGCCGGCGAGCACCGCGCCGGTGAGGTTGGCGCCGTCGAGATTGGCGCCCGCGAGCATCGCGCCGGTGAAGACTGCGTCCTGCAGATCGGCGTTGCGCAGATCGGCGCCTTCGAGATTGGCGTCCGAGAAGTCGGCGCCCAAGAGCTGCGCTTCGCGCAGATTGGTGCCGCACAGCTTGGCATGAAGGAACTTCGCGCGTTCGGCCGCGGTCTTGAAGTCGCGTTTTGAGCTGCCGACCGCGCGCACCGGCCCGAGATCGGCGCCCGAGAGGTCGGCGTCGTTGAGATGAGCGCGATGCAGCCGGGCGCCGCGCAAATCGGCGCGCGCCAGCACGGCGCCGCGTAAATCGGCGGCGCCGAGATCGATCATCGCCATCGCCGCCTGGGTCAGATTGGTGCCCGCGAATTTGCCGTTGGCGAGGACGGCGAGCGCCAGCTGCGCGCGCTCCAAATGCTTGCCGCCGAGATCGGCGTCGCTCAAGACGGCGCGCTTGCCCGCTTTGCCTTGGCTCTCGAGCCAGGTGGCG
>DATGLO010000585.1:0-3425 GCA_035294105.1 Allostellaceae bacterium | reverse complement strand
GTGCTTGGCATTTCCGCCGGGCTGAGCGCGATTATCGCCGCGGCGATCCTCGCCTTTGTTATTGCCGCCATCGCGCTGCGCCAGATCGGCGGCCAGACCGGCGATGTGCTCGGCGCAATCGAGCAAGGGGCGGAAACCGCGGCGTTGCTGGCGGCTGCGGCTTGGTCGTGAGCAAAGATAAGACCACGCGCTGGTGGTGGGTGCGGCACGCGCCCGTCACCGTCAACCAAGGCTGCTGCTACGGCCAGACCGATTTTCCCTGCGATACCGGCGCGAGCGAGCGCTTCGCCGCGCTGGCGAGCCGTCTGCCGAAAGCGCCGGTGTGGGTCGCGACGCCGCTGAAGCGCACGCATATGACGGCGGCAGCGCTGGTCGCGGCGGGTCTCGCCGGCCCGCGCGAGATTCCGGGCCCGGGCATCATCATCGAGCCCGATCTGATCGAGCAGCATTTCGGCGAGTGGCAGGGCGTTCGCTACGACGAGCTGGCGGCGCGACGCGGCGACGAATGGCACCGCTTCTGGCTCGCGCCGGCCCATGAAACGCCGCCCGGCGGCGAGAGCTTCGTTGCGCTGACAGAGCGCGTCCATGCGGCCATCGCCCGGTTGAGCGAACAGTATGCGGGCAGCGATATACTCGCCGTGACACATGGCGGCACTATCCGCGCCGCGCTGGCGCTTGCGCTGGGGCTTGCGCCTGAAGCATCGTTGACCTTCGTGATCGACAATTTGTCGCTGACGCGGATAGATCATATTCCCGGACCGGGCGGCAGCCGGCTATGGCGCGTCGGACTGGTCAATCAGCCGCCGCTTTAGGGTTCAACGCGTGGAACGGAGCAGATGATGGCAACACCGCACCCGCAACCGGTCGTCGAGCATAAGGGCGAACCGCATGTCCGCCGCTTCATCGAGCAGCGCTGGACCATCGACAACATCATCCAGGCGAACGGCATCGATTGGGACCAGGCCCGCTCGCTCTACCTGCAAGCGCCCTGCGGCATCGAAGCGCTCGCCGATTTCGCCGGCATCCGCCAGCGCGTGAAGAAGATGGCCGATATCGGCCCCGCCTTCGAAGCGGTGGCAAGGCGGCGCGAGCAGAAGGCGCGGCTCGCCGAAGAAGCCGACGAGCTCGTCACCGCGCGCGACAACTACTTCATGGCGGCGGTGCATTGGGGCGCGTCGCAATGGACCTTCGACGAGAACAACGAGCAGAACATCTTCCTCAACCAAAAGAAGCGCGCCTGCTACGCCAATTATGCGCGGCTCGCCGATCATCGCGTCGAGCCGGTATGGATCCCCTTTAAGGACACCGCGCTGCCGGCCTGGTATCACCTGCCGCCCGATTACGTCGACGGCAGCAAAGTGCCCGCCGTCGTCGCGATCCCCGGCATGGACAGCTTCAAGGAATGCAGCGTCGCGTTGCATGGCGATCGCTGGCTCGATCGCGGCATCGCCGTGCTCGCGATCGACGGCCCGGGGCAATATGAAGCGCCGCTGCTCGGGATTCGCGTCAGCATGGAGAACTGGATCGCCGCCGCGCCAGCGGTTTACGAGTGGCTATCGACGCGTCCCGAGATCGACCCGCAGCGCATCGGCGTCACCGGTACCAGCTTCGGCTCGTTCTTCGGCACGATCATGGTCGCGAACGAGCCGCGCTATCGCGCCGTCGCGGTCTCGGCGACCTGTCTCGAGCCCGGCTGCCACACGATTTTCGAAGAAGCCTCGCCGACCTTCAAAAAGCGCTTCATGTGGATGGCGGGCTATACCGACGAAGCGAAGTTCGACGAGTTCATCAAGGGCTTCACCTGGGAAGGGCATGCCGAGCGCATCAAATGCCCCTATCTATGCCTCGCCGGCGAAGCCGAAGAGCTGTCGCCGCTGAGCTACACGGAGCAACTCTTCGCGCAGCTCAAAGCGCCGAAGCGCCTCGTCGTCTATCAGGATGCGCGGCACGGCATTAGCGGCGTGCCGTCGGCGGCGCTCGGCCCCAACCCGCCGACCCTGATCGCCGATTGGATGATGGCGCGGCTCGCCGGCAAGCCGTTCCCAAGCGAACGCTGGTACGTCACCGCGACGGGTCAGGTCAACAAGACCGCGTATTGAGAGAGAACGCCGCTCTCAGGCGTCGAGCACCAGCTGGCCGCCCTTGATGCGCGAGACGCAGATGCAGATGCGGCCCGCGCTCGACGTGCTGGCGCGCTCGTCGGGCTTCAGCGTGTGGTCGCGATGCTCGATCTCGCTATCCGCCGAAACGACGGGCATTGGGCAGATGCCGCATTCGCCGCGGCCGCAATAGAATTTGGGCGTGAAGCCTGAGACCATCATGGTCTCGAGGATGCTCGCCTCGGCCGGAATATCGAATTCGAGGCCCGAGCGTTTCAAGGTCACGTGGAAGGGCGTGTTCTCGGGCCGGAACACCGGCGGCGGCGCGAAACATTGCTCGTGGATCTGCAGCTTCGAAAGGCCGGCGGCCCCGGCCGCCGCGGTCACGGCCTTGTTCAAGGCATAAGAGCCGCAGACATAGACCTCGGACGGGTAAGCAAGCTTTTTCGCCAGCGGCTTTACATCAAGCGGCTTCGCCTCGCTCGACTCCTCATGGAGGATGATATGACCGCCGGCAAGCGCCGCGACCTCGTCGCGATAAGCCATCTGATCGAGATCGCGCGCGACATAAGCGAGGGTAAAAGCGCGGTTCTCGCGCTTCAGGCGCCGTGCCATCGCGAAGATCGGCACGATGCCGATGCCGCCGGCGACGAGCAGCCGGTTGGCAGGATGGGTCTCAAGGGGGAAATCGTTGCGCGGCGAGGAAACGTCGAGCGTCGCGCCGACTTCGATCTCGTGCAGGAAGCGCGAGCCGCCGGCGCCATCCTCGCGCCGCTCGACGGCGATGCGATAGGTGTCGGGCGGATCGTCCCCGGTGACGGTGCCGCCCAAGAGCGAATAGGGACGCGTCGCTTGCTTGCCGTCGGCGAGCGTCACCCCGACCTCGATATGCGCGCCCGGCCCGTAAGCGGGCATCGGCTCCTTTGCTTTCAGCACCAGCTCGCGGATTGCCGGCGTCAACACCCGCGCGGCCGCGACAGTCACTTCGTATTGCGCCATGGCTCGTGGTCCGATTCCAACATTCGCATCGCGAAATCCGCGCCACGAGGACGATAGCGCCAGCCCCCGGCGCGTGCTAGCGTCGGCCTTGCGAAGCGACAGGGAAGCCGGTGCGATGCCGGCGCTGCCCCCGCAACTGTGAGCGGCGAGATCGCGGCAGGGTGCCACTGGCGGGAAGCCGGGAAGGTGCCGCGGATCGACGACCCCGAGCCAGGAGACCTCCGTTTCGCACAGGTAGCAACCGACCATCCTCGGAGGGAGGAGCGTCATGCCGGATCACGTTCAGCCCGCCGCAGGGGCCATCGACAGCACGGCTTTGCCGCCGCT
>DATGLO010000584.1:0-3507 GCA_035294105.1 Allostellaceae bacterium | reverse complement strand
CGCCTTGCGCTGGGATGTGCTGCGATTTCTCGCCAATCTTCTCGAGTTGCGGGCGGCGGAAAAGCGCGCGCCCGTGGCGACGGCCGCGATCGAGCGGCCGATCTTCGTGACCGGCTTGCCGCGCAGCGGCACGACCTTCCTGCACAATCTACTCGTCGAGGACCCGAACAACGCGGTGCCGCGTTGCTGGCAGACGATCTACCCGCTCAGCGCCGGCGACGATCGCCGCGCAGCCCGCGCCATCCGCAAGGTCGATGGCCAGCTCCGCTGGTTTCGCGTCGTCGCGCCCGATCTTGCGGCGATGCACCCGATCACGGCGACGGCGCCGCAAGAATGCAGCGAGATCACCGCGCATGTGTTCTCGAGCCTGCGCTTCGATACGACGCATCACGTTCCGTCGTACCGCACGTGGCTCGATCGCTCCGGACATCTCGCCGCCTATCGTTTCCATCGCCGCTTCCTGCAGCATTTGAGCCGTCATGCGCCGCCGGCTGCGCGCTGGGTGCTGAAATGTCCCGACCACGTCTTCGCGCTCGATGAGATCAGGCGCGTTTATCCCGATGCGCGCTTCGTCTTCGTGCATCGCGATCCGATCCGCGTGCTGGCCTCGGTGGCGCGTCTTACCGAAGTGCTGCGTCAGCCTTTCGCACGCCGCCTCGATCGTGCCTCGATCGGACGCCAGGTCTGCGACCATTGGGCCGACGGCGCGGCACGCATCCTCGCTGCGAGCGAGACGCTGCCCGCGAACGACGTCGTCCATATCCGCTATCGCGATCTGGTCGGCGATCCGGTCGGCACGGTCATGCGCGTCTATGCCGCTTTCGGTCTCCCTCACGACGAAGGGTTCAAGGAGCGGATCAACCGTTATGTCGCGGCCAAGCCGAATGGAGGTTACGGCCAGTTGCGTTATCGCCTCGAGGATTACGGAATCGATATGGCGCGCGAGCGGCGGCGCTATGCCGATTACGTCGCCACTTTCGATGTCGCGCCCGAAGCCGCGCGGCGCGGCCGCAGCGTCAACGAGCGCGCCGCTTAGGCGAGCTTAAGGCCCCGGTACGAAGACGCCGAGCGGCACCGACATCATCATCATCAGGTTTTCTTCGCCGGGATTCTTCTTGCCGATGCCGGCATTCGACACGTGGTCGAAGGCGGGGCCGACGCGGATGCCATTGGCGAAGACGAGATCGATCTCGGCGCCGGTCTTGAACTCGATATGCGAACCGAGATCCTTGCCTGCGCCCTTTTCATAATCGCCGACGGTCGCGATCGGCAGGATCAGGATGTGCTTGCCGACCGGCAATTCCAGGCGAAAGCCGCCATAGGTGTAGACCGAGCCCTTAGGCGTGAAGAAGGTGCCGACCAGCGGGTGCCAGAAAAAAAGGCTGTAGGCGAAGCGGAATTCGAGCCGCCCTTCGGCCGTGGTGTAATTATGGAGGAAGTCGAAGGCGCCCAGGCCGCCGGTGATGAAGCCGGCAACCTCTGCTTTGGCGCCAGAGGCGGTGGTAATCGCCAGCGTGACAATAGCGGCGGCCGCGAAGGCAATCCGCTTCAACCAAGCCCCCATGCTTTCCCCCAGGTCGCCGAAGCGCGTGCCGACATCTTCAAGCAAACCAGCAATGCTGGCAAGATCGAAACCGCGCGGCGGCTAACGCAGTGCCTTCAGCCGCTCGGTCGCGCCGACGAGTTGAACACGGATGCCCGGCTCCATCGCCGAATGGCCGGCGTCGGGCACGACGATGTATTCGGCCGCGGGCCAGGCACGCGCCAACTCGTCGGCATTCACGATCGGGCAGACCATGTCGTACCGGCCCTGGACGATCGTGCCCGGAATGCGATGGATACGGTCGATGCGCGCGATCAGGTCGTCCTCGGGCTTGAAGACATTGTAGCGGAAATAATGTGCCTCGATACGCGCCAGACCCAAGGCCATGCGATCCTCGCCGAACGCTGCGACGGTATCGGGGCTCGGCAAGAGGGTCGAGCAGGCGCCTTCATAGGTGCTCCAGGCGCGCGCTGCCGGCATGTGAACCGCCGGGTTGGGATCGATCAGCCGCCGGTAGTAGGCGTCCAAAAGATTGCTGCGCTCGGCTTCGGGGATATAGCCGGCGAAATTGCGCCACGCCTCGGGAAAGACCGTGCGCATGCCATAGAGGAACCAGTCGATCTCGCTCTGCCGGCACAAAAAGATGCCGCGCAGCACCAGGGCGGTGACGCGCTCGGGATGGGCTTCGGCATAGGCGAGGGCGAAAGTCGAGCCCCAGGAGCCGCCGAACACGGCCCAGCGCTCGATGCCGAGGAACTGACGCAGGGTGTCGAGATCGGCGATCAGGTGCGGCGTCGTGTTGTCCTCGAGCGAGCCGAGCGGCGTCGAGCGGCCGGCGCCGCGCTGGTCGAAGACGACGATGCGATAATATTGCGGATCGAAGAACCGCCGATGCGTCGCCGTCGAACCGGCGCCAGGCCCGCCATGAAGAAAGACGATCGGCTTGCCGTCGGGATTGCCCGACTGCTCCCAATACATCGTGTGGACGCTGTTGAGCCGCAGCATGCCGCTGGAATAGGGCTCGATAGGCGGGAACAGATCTTGTCGGGCAAGCGGCGGGTTGCGATCCATTTCTTACAGTCTAAAACACGGCGCTCCGAAGGCAACCCCGCGACAGCTCGCGGGATGGGCGGGCAAGCGATCCGCCGCCTTAATGCCGCCATGGCGGTGCGCTAAAGACGAGGCCGATGCCGCTTCCGCTCGTGGCGCCGATGAGCGCCCTCTTCCTCGATGTCGACGGGACCTTGATCGAGTTCGTGCCGCGGCCCGAGGATGCGCGCGTGCCCGAGGAATTGCGCGCAACGCTCGAAGCGCTGCGGCACCGGCTCGGCGGCGCGCTGGCGCTGGTCAGCGGCCGCGCGCTCGCCGATGTCGATCGCCTTTTTGCGCCGCTCAAACTTGCCGCGGCGGGGCAACATGGCGCCGAGGCGCGGCTGATGCCCGAGGGTCCGGTTGAGGTCTTTATCGCGCCGCAAGCGGCGTTGCAGGCGGTGCTCGCGGCGGTCGCTCCCCACATCGCTGCGAATCCGCCGCTGCGTGTGGAAGACAAAGGCCTTAGCATCGCTTTCCATTATCGCGGCGCGGAGGCGGAAGCGGCGGGGCTGCGTCGGGTGATTGCCGATGCCGTGGCGCGGCAGGGCGCGGCGTTGCGGCTGCTCGACGGGCATCTCTGCTTCGATCTGCGCCCGCAAGTCGAGCATAAGGGCAAGGTCGTCGAGCGCTTCATGGCCGTGCAGCCTTTCGCCGGCCGGATGCCGATCTATGTCGGCGATGCCGGCACCGACGAGGATGGCTTCGCCGCGGCGCTCAGCCGCGGCGGCCGCGCCATCCGCATCGGCGCCCCGCGGCCAACCCGCGCGCCTGAGGCCCTCGCCGATCCCGCGGCGTTGCGCGATTGGCTCGCGCAGTCGGCAAATTCTCTCGCAGCGCGTTAAGGCTCGATCGCGCCGAACCCGACCGGCGCG
>DATGLO010000583.1:0-2815 GCA_035294105.1 Allostellaceae bacterium | reverse complement strand
AAATAGGTCAGCAACGCCGCCGCCGTGCCGAGATGCAGCACGACGAGGAACGGCAGGAAGACCTCCGACGCTTGGTCGATGTCCCAGCCGAGCAAGCTGGGCAAGACCACCGCGTGGCCGAGGCTCGACACCGGGAAGAGTTCGGTCACGCCCTGGATGAGAGCGATGACGACGGCTTGGATGAGGCTCATATCGCGCGGTTCTTTCTGAACATGCGGAACGTGGAGGAGCGGCCGCGGCCGACCACGAGGGTCGACCAGCCATCGATGACGATGCGTTGCTTGAGGCGCAGGCGCAGCAGCCGGTGCGCCGCGAGGACGCCGGGTTCCTGATAGCTGAGGAGACCCGAGAGCACGGCGATGCCGTCCGGCGCCAAAACGCAGCGCAGATCCCGCGCCAGCCGCTCGAGCGGCCGCGCCAGGATGTTGGAGAGAACGAGATCGTATGGCCGGCGCCGCGCGACGCCGCGCTCGCGATATCCGGCACTGCGACTCACGGCGACAAGCCTCGCGACGCCGTTGCGCCGCGCATTATGCGCGGCGACCCGCACCGATTCGGGATCGATGTCGCGTGCGACGACACGACGATGCCAGCGCTTGGCCGCCGCCATCGCAAGGATGCCGGTGCCCGTGCCCATGTCGAGAATGCGCCGCGGCCCTCGACGCGACAGGGCATCGAGCGCCAGGAGGCAGCCCCGCGTCGTCGCATGCTCGCCGGTGCCGAACGCGGTCGCCGCGTCGATCTCGAGCGCGATCCGGGCCGGCGGAACGCGGCGATGGTCGTGCGAGCCGTGGATGAAAAAGCGGCCGACGGCGAGCGGCGCAAAGCTCGCCTGATTGATGCCGACCCAATCCTGCGGCGGCAGTTTTTCCCAATGCGGTTCCGGCGGCGCTCCGCCCAAGCGGAGCCAGGCGAGCGCCAGCCGCGCCAGGAGCGGCCCGCGCTCGGGCTTTTCGCGCGCGAACCCCTCGACCCGCCACGGTCCGTTCTGGCGCTCCTCGAAGACGCTGACAGCCTCGAACTCGCCGAACGCGTCGGTCGCGGCCGCCGCCGCCTCGGCATCGGGCGCCGCCAACACGACGCGCCACAGCGCGCCGGCGCGGCGCGGGCGTTCAGGCTTTGGCGACAAAGCTGTCCATCACCATCTTGTCGCCGGCCTTATCGAAAGAGATGGCGAGCTTGCCGTTGTCCGAGGAGCGCACCGTGCCGTAGCCGAATTTCTGGTGAAAAACGCGATCGCCGGCGACATAGCCGACCGGCGCGCGCGCCGGCTCGGCGGTCACGAGGCGCGGCGCCTCGGCGCGGCGGCCGAAAAACGACGCGCCCGCGCCCCAGGCTTCTTGCAGGCTTGGCGCGCGCGGGTAGAGCCCGGGCTCGGCAACGGCTTCGATGTGATCCTCCGGCAATTCGCCGACGAAGCGCGAGGGCAAGGTACTCTGCCATTGGCCGCGCACGCGCCGATTGGCGGCATACGAGACGAAAGCGCGCCGCCGCGCCCGCGTGAGCCCGACATAAGCAAGCCGGCGCTCTTCCTCGAGTCCTTTGAGCCCCGCCTCGTCCATCGCGCGCTGGTGCGGAAAGAGGCCCTCCTCCCAGCCGGGCAGGAAGACATTGTCGAATTCGAGGCCTTTGGCGCCGTGCAAGGTCATGAGGCTGATCATGTCGCTGCCGGTTTCGGCGGTGTTCTCCATGACGAGGCTGACGTGATCGAGGAACCCGCCGAGGCTGTCGAATTCAGCCATCGCCGCGACCAGCTCTTTGAGGTTTTCGAGCCGACCCGGCGCGTCGGGCGATTTATCCGCCTGCCACATCGCCGTGTAGCCCGATTCGTCGAGAATCTGTCCGGCGAGATCGGGATGGGCGGTGTTGTCGAGGAGGCCGCGCCAGCGGTTGAGATCGGCAGCGAAGGTCGCGAGCGCACGGCGCGCGGCCGGCTTCAGCTCGTCGGTGCCGACGAGAATCTGCGCCGCATCGCTGAGCGGCACTTCGCGCGCCCGCGCGAGCGCGTGCAAAGTCTGCAAGGTCGAGGTGCCGATGCCGCGCTTCGGCACGTTGATGATGCGCTCGAAAGCGAGGTCGTCCGCCGGCTGATGGACGAGGCGCAGATAGGCCAGCGCATCGCGGATTTCCTGCCGCTCGTAGAACCGCAAGCCGCCGATTACGCGATAGGGGAGGCCGAGGGTCAGGAATCGCTCTTCGAACTCGCGGGTTTGGAAACCGGCGCGGACGAGGATCGCCATTTCCGAAAGCTTCTCGCCCTTGTTCTGCAGCGCCTCGATCTCGTCGCCGACCCAGCGCGCTTCTTCCTCGCCGTCCCAGACGCCGCGGAGAACGACTTTCTCGCCCTCATCGGCATCGGTCCACAGCGTCTTGCCGAGCCGGCCTTCGTTCTGCGCGATCAGCGACGAGGCGGCGCCGAGGATATGCGGCGTCGAGCGATAATTCTGCTCGAGCCGGACGATCTGCGCACCGGGAAAATCCTTTTCGAACCGCAGGATGTTGCCGATCTCGGCCCCGCGCCAGGAATAGATCGACTGGTCGTCGTCGCCGACGCAGCACAGATTCTTGTATTTCTGCGCCAGCAGCCGCAGCCAGAGATATTGCGCGACATTGGTGTCCTGGTACTCGTCAACCAGGATGTAGCGGAAGCGCTCCTGATATTCGGCAGCGATCTCGGGCCGTGCTTGGAAGATGGTCAGATTGTGCAACAGCAGGTCGCCGAAATCGGCGGCGTTCACCGTCTGGAGCCGGTCTTGATACTGGCGATAGACCTCGAGCGCGCGGCCGTCGGCGAGGTCACCCGGATCGGTCACCT
>DATGLO010000582.1:0-4273 GCA_035294105.1 Allostellaceae bacterium | reverse complement strand
CGCGCCGGTGGATGCCAGCGCGCCCGCGCATTGGTTCGCCCTGCCCGATTACCCCGAGCCGCAGTCGCTGCCCGGCGAAGCCGCGCCGCTTTCGTCTTTCGTCGTCGCACCGCCGGCTTTGGCCCGCCGCTTGAAGCAGATCGGGATCGTCGACGATCGCGACACCGGCGAGCGGCTGCAACGCGAATTGAAGCCGGGTCAGCGGCTCGTCAGCTGCGACGGCGGACTCTGGCGCTGGGACGGCTTCCGCCGCGCCGCCGGCACGCCGACCGCGGCGGCGCAGCGCTTGCGCCAGCGCAACCGGGTTACCGAGCTCGACGCGCTGTTATCCGATGCCGAGACCGAACTGAGCCACGCCGTCGCCGCGCATGAAGCCGCGCAAGGCGGTGTCCGTCGCCTGGTCGACGACGAGCGCGCCGCGCGCGAAGCGGCGCGCGAAGCGCTTGGCACGCTCGCCGCCGCGCGCGATCGCGAGGCAGAGCTTGCGCGTAACGCCGCCGGCATCCTGTCGCGCCTCGAAGCGCTGAACGACACCGCGCAGCGCCTCGCGCACGACCGCGCAGAGGCTGAAGCCGACCGCGAAGCGACGCAGAACGCCATCGCGGCGCTGTCCGATCCCGCATTGGCGCGAGAGGAAGCCGCCGCGGCGCGCGAAGCGCTGGGCGAGCGCCGCGCCATCCAGCTGCAGCATCAAGCCGAACACGACCGCCTCGCCCGCGAAGCGCAGGCGCGGCGCGAGCGCCTCGCCGCGATCGAGGTCGAGCTCGCTTCCTGGCGCGCGCGCGAGGAAGCGGCGGTCAAGCAACATGCGGCATTCATCCAGCGTCGCGACGACTTGAAAAACGAGATCGCCGAGTTGGAGCGCCGTCCGGCCGAGATCGCCGCGCAACGCGAGCGCCTCGCCGAGACGGTCGCGGATTCGACGCAGCGGCGGAACGCGGCCGCTGACGCCCTCGCCGTCGGCGAGACGCGCCTTGCCGAGGGCGAAAAAGCATCGAAAGCGGCCGATGCGACGCTGGCCGCCGCGCGCGAGGAGCGCGTGCGCTGCGAAGCGTCGCGCGATCAGGCACAGGACGCGCAACGCACACTCGCCGACCATATCGACGAACGGCTCGGCTGCGCGCCGGAAGCGGTGCTGGCGACGGTCGAGATCGCCGCCGATGAAGAGCTGCCCGCGCCCGAGGATGCGCAGGCGCGTTTCGAGCGCCTCACCCGCGAGCGCGACAATATGGGGCCGGTCAATCTCGTCGCCGAGGCCGAGGCTGCGGAAATCGAAGAGCGCCTCACCGGCCTGCAGCGCGAGCGCGAGGATCTGATCGGCGCGATCGCGCGGCTGCGCCAGGGCATTGCCGCGCTCAATCGCGAGGGGCGCGAGCGGCTGCTCGCTGCATTCGCCACGGTCAACGACCATTTCACCAAGCTCTTCACCCGCCTCTTCGGCGGCGGTCGCGCCTATCTGAAGCTCGACCGGCCGGCGATGGCCGAAGGCGCGGTCGAGGGCGAAGAAGATTCGAGCGGCAACGACCCGCTCGATGCCGGGCTCGAAATCTATGCGAGCCCGCCGGGCAAGAAGCTGCAGACGCTGTCGCTCTTGTCGGGCGGCGAGCAGGCGCTGACCGCGCTCGCGCTGATCTTCGCGGTGTTCCTCACCAACCCGGCGCCGATCTGCGTGCTCGACGAGGTGGACGCGCCGCTGGACGACGCGAATGTCGACCGCTTCTGCCGCCTCGTCGAGGAGATTTCCGAGACCGCGCAGACGCGCTTCCTCATCATCACCCATCACCGCTTGACGATGTCGCGCGTCCATCGCCTCTTCGGCGTGACCATGGCCGAGCAGGGCATCTCGCAACTCGTCTCGGTCGATCTCGAAAACGTCGAAGAGCTGAAGCGCACCGCGAAAATCGCCGCCGCGGAGTAGCGCGACCTTGAACTGGCGACCTAGTATCGCCCCCCTCACCCCACCCCTCTCCCCGCCGGGGAGAGGGACGGAAGCGCGCTTTGCGCGGGCGGGTGAGGGGGAGCTTTGCAATGCCCGATCATGCGCCGTTTCGTGCCGACCAGGTCGGCAGCCTGTTGCGCCCGCCCGCGCTCAAAGCCGCGCGCGAGCAAGCGGCCAAGGGCGAGATCGCCAAGGCCGCGCTGACCGAGATCGAGGATCGGCTCATTCGCGAGGCGGTGAAGAAGCAAGAAGCCACCGGCATAGAGGCGATCACCGACGGCGATTTCCGCCGCGGCTCGTGGTCGGGCGATTTCCTGACGGCGATCGAAGGCGTCATCCAGCGCCCCTCGCCCGCCTCGGCACCGTCGCCCGAGACGCCGGTCGGCGGCGTGGTGCGCGATTGGCAGCCACCGACGCCGCAAGTCGTCGGCAAGCTCGGCTGGCCGAAAGGCGGCATCCAGCGGAACAGCTTTGCGTTCCTGAAATCGCTCACGACGCGCACGCCCAAGGTTACCATTCCGTCGCTGTCGATGCTGCATTTCCGCGGCGGCCGCGCCGGCGTCGACGCGAAGGCCTATCCGCAGATGGAAGAATTCTTCGCCGACGCCATCGCCATGTGGCGCGCCGAGATCATGGACCTCGCCGCCGCCGGCTGCCGCTACCTCCAGCTCGACGACACCAACCTCGCCTATCTTTGCGATGCGCGGCTGCGCGAGCGCGTGCGCGGCCTCGGCGAGGATCCCGATCAGCTGCCGCATCTTTATGCGCGGCTGATCAACGGCGCGATCGCGGACCGGCCGGCCGATATGAAAATCACCGTGCATCTCTGCCGCGGCAACTCGCTGAGCCGCGGCCATGCCGAAGGCGGCTACGAGCCGGTCGCCGAGGCGATGTTCAACGAGGTGAAGGTCGACGGCTTTTTCCTGGAATACGACGATGCGCGCTCGGGCGATTTCGCCCCGCTGCGCTTCGTGCCGAAGGGCAAGCTGCGGATCGTGCTCGGCGTCATCACGTCGAAATTCGGCAAGCTCGAGCCCAAGGACGCGATCAAGCGCCGTATCGACGAGGCATCGAAGTACATGCCGATCGAGCAGATGTGCCTCTCGCCGCAATGCGGCTTTGCCAGCCACACCGGCGGCAATCTTTTGAGCGAGGAGGAGCAATACGCCAAGCTCCGCCATGTCGTCGAGCTGGCGCAGGAGATTTGGGGCGAATCGTAAGCCTCATCGGATCAGGATGATCTCGGCGCCGATATCGAGCTTGCTCCAGGCGCGGTCGGCCGTTGCGGCGGGTTTTTTCAATGCCCGCGCAAGCGCCAAACAGGCCCGATCGCCGAGCGACAAGCCGAGACGCTTGGTGATGCTTCGCAGCCGCGCCGCATCGCGCGCCTGAGTTTCGTCGAACGCGACGATCCGAAGCTCAAGCGGCGAAATCGTCGCATCGACTTGCTGTTCTGTGAGCCCGTCTTCCGCCAAGGTAGAAAGGATTTCCGAAAGGTTGACCGCGCTGACCGTCGCTCCCGAAATCCGTCTCGGATCGAAACCGCGAAACGGCTCGCCTTTCACCAGAGCAAGAACAGCCGATGCGTCGGCGACGATCTGGTCATCATCGTTCACGCTTGGCCTCTCGCCGCCGTTCGGCAATCAGTTCGGCGACCGGGTCGGCGCCCTTCCGACTGTGGCGCGCGAAAATCTCCTGGGCGACCCGGATGGCTTGTTCCCGGGTGCGTAGACGTAACTCGCCTTCGCCGACAACTTCGATCAGCAGCTCCGTACCCGGCGCGATGCCCGCTTCCTCGCGGCAGGCTGCCGGTATCACGACACGCCCTTGTTCATTCATTTTCGCCTTGCCGTGCATGACACGCTTCCCATTGCTTGTCACATATATCGTGTAATGACACCAATCTTTAAAAGTGTCAAGGACGAGGCACAGCCGCTTCTTCTACGATGGGCGACGCGAAACGGAGGAACCAAATGGCACAACACATCGACGGTCCGCTTTATTACGAGCGCATGGGACGCGAGGGGCCGGTCATGGCCTTCGTCCATCCCAATCCGATGGACCAGTCGTGCTGGCTCTATCAGATGGCGCGCTTCTCGACCTGGTATCGCTGCATCGCCATCGATATTCCGGGTTACGGCCGCTCGCCCAAGGCGACTCCCGGCCTCACCATGCAGGACATCGCGCAAGGCTGCTGGGAAGCGATCGACGACGCGTTCGGAAGCAATCAAGACGCGATCCTCGTCGGCTGCTCGGTCGGCTCGATCACCCTGCCGCATATGTTCCATCATCGGCCGCAGCAGACGAAGGCGCTGATCGTGTCCGGCACCGGCT
>DATGLO010000581.1:0-3170 GCA_035294105.1 Allostellaceae bacterium | reverse complement strand
GGCGCCGGTCGAGACCAAGATCGTCGATCACGATCGCGATGCGCGCCCGGTCGCGAACATCGACCGGCCCCGTCGTGGCATAACGCAGCCACGCCGGCGGCTCGCCGGATTGGGCAGCAGGCGGCGGATTGGTGACCGCGGCCGAAGGCGGCACTACGGGTTGGCTTGGCGGCGCCGGCGGCGGCGTCACAGCCACCTGCGCCGAAGGCGGATTGGCCGCTGGTGGCGGTGCTTGAGTCGGCGGAGGCGCCGGTGAACTTGCCGCAGCGTTTGGCGACGGTAGCGACAAGGCGTTCGGCTGCGCCGGAGCAGGGGGAGGTAACGTTACAGCCACCTGCCGGGGCGGCGGCACCGAAGCCGGCGGCGCCGTCAGCCAATTGGCGATCGCCGCCACGGCTGCCGCGCCGAGGATCAGGATCGCCAACGCCGCCCAGAAGCGGTGACGGCGCGGGCCGGGCTGGCTATGATCCGAAAGGTTGCTCATTCGCGGTGTCCCTGCCCTGCCCGGGCCAGTTTAGCGCGCGCTTTGCCATCATTCTTGTTTTCGCAAGACTTTGTTTCGAGATCAGGCCTCTGTAAGCGTTTCCTAAGATCGAGATTCGACATGTTCCTGCTCATCGATAACTACGACAGCTTCACCTACAACCTTTTGCATTTCCTCGGTGAATTGGGTGCCGAGGTGATCGTGCGGCGTAACGACGCCCTCTCGGTCGCCGAGGCGCTGGCGATGAAGCCGCAAGGCATCATCATCTCGCCCGGCCCGAGCGATCCCGATCGCGCCGGCATTTGCCTCGATCTCGTCCGCCGTGCCGGCAACGTGCCGCTGCTCGGCGTTTGCCTCGGCCATCAAGCGATCGGACAGGCGATCGGCGGCAAAATCGTTCGCGCGCCCGAGCCCATGCATGGCAAGTTGTCGGCAATTCATCACGACGGTACCGGCGTTTTTGCGCGCCTCCCCAATCCCTTCAAGGCGACGCGGTATCATTCGCTGATCGTCGAGCGCGCCAGCCTGCCCGAGAGCCTGAAGGTGACGGCCTGGACCGAGGACGGCTTGGTCATGGGCCTCGCCCATCGCGAGCGGCCGATACATGGGGTGCAATTCCATCCGGAAAGCATCGCTTCGGTCGCAGGCCATTCTCTGCTCAAAAACTTCCTCGACCTCGCGGCGCAATCCGCTATTCCTGCCTAAGCACCTCCGATGAGCGATATCGATTTCAAGCAAATTCTCGCGCGGCTGGCCGGCGGCGAGCGGCTCAGCGAGGCGGACAGCGCCGCCGCCTTCGATGTGATGATGTCGGGCAATGCGACACCAGCGCAGATGGGCGCGTTCCTGATGGCGCTGCGGCTGCGCGGCGAGACGGTCGAGGAGATCACCGGCGCCGCAAGGACGATGCGCGCCAAGGCGCTGCCGATCGCCGCGCCAGCGGGCGCGATCGACACCGTCGGTACCGGCGGCGATGGCGCCGGTACCTTCAACATCTCGACCGCAGCGGCGATCGTCGTCGCCGGCGCCGGCGTCCCGGTGGCGAAGCACGGCAATCGCAACTTCTCGTCGAAATCCGGCGCCGCGGACATTCTGCAAGCGCTCGGCGTCAACCTCGATGCCGGCGTCGGCGCGGTGCAGCGCGCGATGACCGAAGCCAATATCGGCTTCCTCATGGCGCCGAAATATCACAGCGCCATGCGCCATGTCGGCCCGACCCGGGTCGAGCTCGGCACGCGCACGATCTTCAACCTGCTCGGCCCCATCTCCAATCCCGCCGGCGCCAAGCGCCAGCTCGTCGGCGTCTTCGCCGCCGCCTGGGTACGGCCGATCGCCGAGGTGCTCGGCAAGCTCGGCAGCGAGCGCGCCTGGGTCGTGCATGGCGAAGGCCTCGACGAGCTCACGACTTGCGGCACCAGCGTCGTCGCCGAGCTCAATCACGGCAAGGTCGAAAGCTTCGAGGTGACGCCCGACATGGCGGGCCTCAAACCCGCCAAGCTCGACGACATTCGCGGCGGCGATCCCACCGAGAATGCCGCGAAGCTCCGCGCCCTGCTCGACGGCGCTGAGGGTCCAGTCCGCGATATCGTCCTGCTCAACGCGGCGGCGGCGTTCATCGTCGCCGGCAAGGCAAAGGATCTCAAGGAAGGCGTCGCCATCGGTGCCAAGTCGATCGCCTCGGGCGCCGCCAAGCGCTCGCTTGAGAAGCTGGTCGCCATCACCAACGCGCCGGGCGCGGCCGCATGAGCGCCCCATCCGGGTCGAAAGACGTTCTGGCCCGCATCTGCGACGGCAAGCGCAAAGAAGTCGAGCGCGCGCGGGCAACGCGAACGCTTGCCGAGATCGAGCGGGCCGCGCGCAACGCCTCCCCGCCGCGCGGATTTATCGCCGCGCTTGAACGCAGCGTCGCGAAAGGCCGCTACGGGCTCATCGCCGAAATCAAAAAAGCCTCGCCGAGCGCCGGGCTCATCCGCCCGGACTTCGATCCGCCGCGCCTGGCGCGCGCTTATGCCGAAGGCGGCGCCACTTGCCTGTCCGTGCTGACCGACGGTCCCGACTTCCAGGGTGAGGCGGCCCATCTCACGGCCGCGCGCGACGCCTGCGCGCTGCCCGTGCTGCGCAAGGACTTCATCGTCGATCCGTACCAGGTGGTCGAGGCACGCGCGATCGGCGCCGATTGCGTCCTCTTGATCATGGCCGCGCTGAGCGACAGCGAAGCGACCGCGCTCGAGAGCCTCGCCCGCGGCTGGGGTCTCGACGTCCTGGTCGAGGTCCATGATCGCGAAGAACTCGAGCGCGCGCTCAAGCTCAAGACGCGGCTTATCGGCATCAACAACCGCAATCTCAAGACGCTCAAGACCGACATCGCAACAACGGAAGCGCTCGCGGGTTTGGTCGGCAAGGAACGCTTGGTCGTCAGCGAGAGCGGTCTAGCCTCGCCCGCCGATCTCGCGCGCATGCACCGCGCGGGCGTTTCCTGCTTCCTCATCGGCGAGGCGCTGATGCGGCAAGCCGATGTCACCGCAGCCACGGCGAAACTGTTGGCGAAGCAAATGGTCCAAGCCTGAGAAGCGCATGAGCGAGTTTACGCATTTCGACGCCAAGGGCGATGCGCGCATGGTCGACGTCTCATCGAAGGGGGAGACCGAGCGGGTTGCCGTCGCTTCGGGACACATCGTCATGCAAC
>DATGLO010000580.1:0-2261 GCA_035294105.1 Allostellaceae bacterium | reverse complement strand
CGCGACGCGCCGCAGCCGCGCTTATGAGCTGCTGGAGCGTATGGGTCTCGCGGCGGTGGGCGAGTATTTCCCCGGCCAGCTCTCAGGCGGCATGCAGCAGCGTGTGCAGATCGCGCGCTGCCTCGCGCAGCAGCCGCGGGTCATGCTGATGGATGAGCCTTTCGGCGCGCTCGATGCCCTGACCCGACAAACCCTCCAGGACGAGATCTCGCGTCTCGCCAAGGAACAACACATCACCGTCGTCTTCATCACTCACGATCTCGAAGAGGCGATTTATCTCGGCGACCGCGTCGTCGCGTTGGCGCCCAATCCCGGTCGCGTCGCGGAGACGATCGATGTCGGCTTGGCGCGGCCGCGCAACCAGCTCACCACGCGCGAAGACCCGGTCTTCCTTTCACACCGCCACCGACTGTTCACGCTGCTCGTCGAGCACTGATGACGGCAGAGCGGAGATTAAGGGACAGAACGGCTGGAGGCGACGGGCGCACCGGCGAGCCGCTTGTCGACCGGCACGTTGAAGGTCCATTCGGAGAAGATCTCGGGCGTGAGTTGGTGCGTGCGCGCGCGCCATTTCGGCGTGACGATGTCTTCGTCGGCGGCGTATTCCGCCGCGCCGCCGAGCGGGCTTTTGAAGTACCAGAAGCAGGCGGACGAGACGTAATGCCGGCCCGGCCCCGCCTGACTTTCCCAACCGCGCGCGGCGACGAACTGGCCGCCGCCGATCACCTCGTGCACGTCGCGCACCTTGAAGGCGATGTGATTGAAATGGCAGCGCCCGTCGGCGGCGTTCAGCAGGAAGAGATGATGATGGTTGCCGGACGGCGCCGCGCGCAGGAACACGGCGCGGCCGGAATAGCGATCGGAGACGCGAAAGCCCAAGCGCTTCACATAGAATGCCTCGGCCGCGCCCATATCGGGCACGCCGATGACGACATGACTGATTTCTTGCGGGGTCGCCCGGACGTAATAGGTCGTCGGTTTGTCGATGCGGCGGGGCGCGCCGGGCGTGTTGAATTCGAGCGGCTTGGCTTTGAGCTTGATGCGCTTGGTGAGTCGGAACGCGATCGCCATGCCGGCGTCGTCGATCGTGCGCAGCGAGCCGTCACGCTCGACCCGCACGTCGCGATCGCGGCTAAGCTCGCGCCGGATCGCATCGAGCGCGCGCTTGTTGTCGACGCCCCAGATGATTTCGCGCAAAGTCGAACCGGCCTCGAGCGCGGGCGGCAGGTCGGGCGCGTTCGCCGGGCGGATACGAACTTCGGATTGATCGGCACAGCGATAAACGCCGTTCGCCGCGCGCCTGACGCCCCAATCCTCGAGAAAACGCGTCGCTGCGGCCATATCCTCGACGCCGAAGGTAACGGCATCGATGCCGGTGATCGTCATAGAAGAGCGCTCCCTATAATCACGGCGCGAACTTACCCGCCGGCATGAGCATGACGCAACCAATCCCCACGGCAGACGAGCTCGTGGCACGCGCCGCCGCCATGGTCCCGGCGCTGCGTCAACGCGCCACCGCCACCGAGGCGCAGCGCCGCGTCGGCAAGGAGAGCGCGCAGGAGTTCCGCGACGCGGGCTTCTTCCGCGTGCTGCAGCCCAAGCGCTACGGCGGCTACGAGCATCCTTTCGGCACGCATATGCGCATTGCCGCCGAGCTCGGCCGCGGCTGCGCCTCGAGCGCCTGGGTCGCGAGCGTGGTCGCGGTCCATTCCTGGATCGTCGGCATGTTCCCCGAAGAAGCACAAGACGAAGTCTGGGGCGCGGATACTGACGCGCTGATCGCGACCTCGTTTTTGCCCGCCGGCGCCAAGGCCGAGCGCGTCGCCAGCGGCATCGTGCTGACGGGGCGCTGGAAATTTTCCTCGGGCCTCGATCTCTGCAAATGGGCGATACCGCTGATCGACTTGCCGCCGCGCGATGCGGGCGGCAAAAGCGAGCTCGGCCTCGCGCTCATCCCGCTCGCCGACTGCAAGACCGAGGATACCTGGTACACATCGGGCCTGGCTGGTACCGGCAGCAACGATTTCACCTGCGAAAGCCTCTTCGTGCCCGAGCACCGCGTGATCGCGGTGAGCGCGCTCAAAGGCGGCGACACGCCCGGTTCGGCGATCAACCCTTGCCCGTTCTATCGCCTGCCGCTCTGGACCTTCTTTCCCTTCGCGCTGATCGGCGCCGGGCTCGGCGCGGCCAAAGGCATGCTCGAGCAGATCGTCGACGGCCTCGCCGGCCGCAAATCGGTCGGCCAGATCAAGATCGCCGAG
>DATGLO010000579.1:0-7210 GCA_035294105.1 Allostellaceae bacterium | reverse complement strand
ATCGGCATCCCCAAGGAGGCGCAAGCGCATATTTTCGAGGCCTTCGTCCAAGGCGATGGCGAGCCGAGCACTCAAGGGACCGTCGGTACCGGGTTGGGTCTCGCGATCGCGAAGCAGCTCACGGAAATGATGGGCGGCGCCATCGCTCTCGATAGCGAGATCGGCCGCGGCAGCACTTTCACCGTCACCCTGACGCTCGATCAGGATACGAGCGGCGCGCTGCACGCACCCGATCTCATGGGCCGCAAGCTGATCCTCATCTCGAGCGACGCCGAATTCGCCGGCACGATCGAGGCGCAGCTCACCGCCTGGCGCGGCGAGGTTCAGTGGATCGGCGATGCCGAGCAGGCGCTCGGCGAGCTGGCGCTTGCCGGCAAGAGCGCGGCGCCGGTCGTCGTCATCGTAGACGGCACGACCAATCCGCTCGCGGGCTTGAGCCTTGCCCATCGCGCGATGACGGCGATGGCAACGCCGCCGGTCATGCTCTTCATCGCGCCGGCCAAAGGCAGCGAGGCGATCGCCGGTCTCGCCGCCTCGCAGCTCGCCGCGGTGATCGAAGCGCCGCTCAACGAAGCCGATCTCGCCAGCGCGCTCCTCGGCATCATCGCCGGCGACGATCGCATGGCGCGCCGCGCTTTGCCCGAAGCGCCGGCGACGATCGCGCCGGCCGGCGCGCCGGCGCCGCAAAAGGTCGAAATCCCCTCGATCGCGCCGACCAAGCCCTTGAAGATCCTCGTCGCCGAGGACAATGCGGCCAACGTGAAGGTGCTCAAAGGCGTGCTCGAAAGCGCCGGCCACGAAATCGAGATCGCGACCGACGGCGAGGCGGCGCTCGTCGCGCTCGAGCGCACGCGCTTCGATGTCGCGCTCCTCGACATCAACATGCCCGAGGTCAACGGCTACGAGGTGGCGAAGCTCTATCGCGTCGGCCATGTCGGCGAGTGGCGCATGCCGATCGTCGCGCTTACGGCGGATGCCACCAGCGAGACCGAGCGGCTCTGTCGCGAGGCCGGCATGGATCTCGTCCTCACCAAGCCGATCGAGGCGGCAACGCTGCTCTCCGCGCTCGACGAGATTCATAGCCGGCTCAGCCGGCCCGAGCGCATCGCCGTCGGCGCGCCGATGGTGGTGACGCCGATCACGGCGCATCCGCGCTTCATCCCGGAGTACAGCGCGACGGTCGATGAAGCGACCTTCGATGCGCTCAAGAATCTCGGCGGCAGCGATTTCGTGTTCGAGGTCGTCGACACGTTCCGCAAGGACGGCGCGCGGCTCGTCGAGCAATTGCGCGCGGCCGCCGACAAGGCCGATTTGCGCGAGTTCCGCGACCTGATGCACAGCCTCCGCAGCGGCGCCGCCAATGTCGGCGGCGTGAAGCTCTGTCAGACGCTCACCAATCTGCGCGACGTCTCGACCAAGGACCTGCGCAACAGCGGCGCGTCTTACGTCGAGAAGATCGACGGCGAGATGAAGAGGCTCGACGCCGTGCTCGGCGAGCTTCTTGCCGCACAGCGGCGATAGCTACTTATTGCTCCGTTTCTTTATTCGTCATTGCCGGGCTTGCCCCGGATGACCCGCGCGGCCGCTCTTTGCGGCCGTGCCCTCTGGGTTCACGCGCTCTTCGCGCGTGAACTGGTCGTCTCATGGACCCGCGGAACAAGTCTGCGGGTGACGGGAGTAGATTGTGTTAGGCTGTTTCTATTAGCCTGCGGCAAAACTCGGCCACGCCCGCCGCGATAGTTGTGTCTGTTTGCGCGTTATGATCCCAATAGCGAACGCTTCCATCGCAATGGCGGAGGAAGAAATTGCCGTTCAGATCGGCGCCGATGATGCAGGCCTCCTTCTTTTTCCACCACGGTGCTTTGAGCGGCCTCCAATCTTCTGCGCTGATAAGGAACGCGACTGTAATTTGACGGTCCGGCGCAAGAGGGAAAGTGCGTCGGTAGTGAAGTTGCTTTCGAGCCTGCTCGACTGCCTCTGCGTCTCGCGCCATGTGTCACGATCCTTCTATCCCCTCAATTCCCCCACCGCGCGTTCGATGCCGGCGCGCAGGAAGCCGGCATCGCCGCCGAAGGTGACGAGGCGGAAGCCTTTCGCGGCGAAGTGCTTGGCGAATTTCGGCGAGCCGGTATGGATGCCGGCGATGATGCCGTGCTTCTGGCAGGCGGCGAGGATCTTGGCGACCGCTTCGACGTGTTGCGGCTCGTCGCGATCGAGCCCCGGCCCAAGCCCCAGCGAGATCGCGAGATCGCTCGGCCCGATATAGAGCCCGTCGAGGCCGGGCGTCGCCGCGATCTGATCGACCTTCTCGAGGCCTTCGAGCGTCTCGATCATCGGCAGGCACAGCACGCCGTCGCCCAAGGCTTTCTGGTCGCGCGTCCCCATGACGATAGCGGCGCGCGCCGGCCCGTTCGAGCGCTGGCCCTTCGGCGGATAGCGGCAGGCGGCGACGGCTTTCGCCGCTTGCTCGGGATTGCTGACCATCGGGATGATCACGCCTTGCGCGCCGGCATCGAGGTTCTTGCCGATGATCCAGTCTTCGTTTGCGGGCACGCGTGTCAGCGGCACCGCGCCGCGCGCATCGATGGCGCGCGCCATCTCGACCATGTCCTTGTAGTCGGTGACGCCATGCTGCTGATCGACGCAGACATAGTCGATGCCCTTGATCGTCGCGACCTCGCAGGCGAAGGCGCAAGGCAGCGAGGCGAAATAGCCGAAGACCGTCTCGCCTTTCGCCCATTTGTCGCGCAGCGCGAATACCGTGGCCATGGCGCAAATCCCTCCCGTTTTCCGATGCGGGATTGTCGGCCGCGCGGCGGCGCGGGTCAACGCTGTGCCGGGCGCCGATTTACGCGCTTCTGCGCAGCGTGCGGCGCTCTTGCGCGGCGACGAGGCGCAGCATCCGCTTCAAGCCCGATTCGTCGAGCTTCAGCGCCGCCTCGACCCAGAGATCGGCGATCCGGGTCATCTCTTCGAGCGTCACGGTGTTGACGATGCGCCGCGCGCGGTAGAGCGCCCGCAAGGCGGCGTAGCGCTTGCCGCCGCGGCCGATGAAATCGTAGAAGGCGGCGACCGCCTGGCCGTCGGGGGCCAGCACATCGACCGCGCCCATCGCATGAAGCTGCTCGGCGCTGTAGAGCTCGCCGCTCATGATGATGCGCTCGGCGACGCCCGGCGCGACCCGGCGCGTGAGGAAGGTATAGGCACCCATGCCGGGGAAGAGATTGAAGAGAATCTCGGGCAGGCCGAACTTCGCGCTGCGCTCGGCGACGATGAGATTGGAGGACAGCGCCGCCTCGAAGCCGCCGCCGAGCGCGTCGCCTTGGACGAGCGCGACCGAGATGACCGGCAGGTCGAAGCCGAGACCCGTGGCGTTGGTGTAGCCGATCTCGCAGCAGGCATGGGCGTAGCGCCGCAGCGAGGCGCGATCGCGATCGCGAATAAGCGTAGCGAAAAGCGCGAGATCGCCGCCCAGATTCCACACGCCGGGCTGGCGCGAGCCGAGGACGAGATAGCGCAGCGGCGGCTCGGCGTCGGCGCGGTCGCCAAAGAGGCCGCGCACCATGCGCTGCACCTCTTGTGCCTCGCGCAGCACTGCCTGGGTGAAGCAAGGCTTGCCGGCAAAATCGAAATAGCAAAAAAGGACTTTTTCCGCGGGATCGTAATCGAGGTCGAATTCGGCGAATTCGTGCGCATCGAGCGCGGCCCGGACGGCATCGGTCTCCTCGTCCACCAGCTCGGCCAGAAGCTGCTCGGCCGGCGGCGCGGCCGGCAGCTCTTCGGCCCAGGCGGCCAGCCGGTCCGTGATCAGGTCAATAAGCTGCGGCTGACCGGCCATCCGTCCCCCACAAACGCCTGCGACGCGACGGGAAACAGTTAACGACAGGTTAATTCCTAATTCAATCAATTAGATTATACGGGTTTTTGATTTTTTGACTGAGCTTGTTCCGTGCCTGCATATCGGGGCAGCGGGGAGCGGAACCACAATAGGTTGTGGCGCGTAGCTTTCCCGTAAAACGGGAATAGGCGCGGTTTGCCGGTTGACGGTTCTAGGCGGGGCCGGTCTCCGCGTCGGGCGATTCGCGGCTAGGCCCAGGCCTCGTTCGTGCTAAAGAGAGCGAAAACGAAAGAGTGCCGCGATGGATGCTTTGGATGCTTTGACTACCCGCCGCAGCCCGGTCCAATTCGCCGAGCCCGCGCCCGACGATGAGAGCCTCGCCGAGATTTTGCGCGCGGCGATGCGCGCCCCCGACCATGGCAAGCTGAGACCGTGGCGTTTCATCGTGCTGCGCGGCGATGCGCTGAAGCGCTTCGGCAATGTGATGGTCGAAGCGATGAAGCGGCGCGATCCCAACGTGCCCGAGAACATGCTCGAGCGCGAGCGCGCCAAGCCGCTGCGCGCGCCGCTGATCGTGGTGCTCGCCGCAGCGATCAAGCAAGGCCATAAGATTCCGGTGATCGAGCAGATGCTTGCCGCCGGCGCGGCGGCGCAAAACGTCTTGGTCGCTGCGCATGCGCTCGGCTATGGGGCCGCGTGGAAGACCGGCGACTGCGCCTATGACGATTTCGTCAAGGAGACGCTCGGCCTTGCGCCCAGCGACGCCATCGTCGGCTTCCTCTATCTCGGCACGCCGGTCGGCGCGCCGACGATATTGCCGCAACCCGACATAAAAGATTTCGTCCGCGACTGGACCGGCTGATTGATCAATCGGAACTACGCTTTCGGCGCGCTCGTAGTTCTGGCTGGCATCGTCTATGTCTCGCTCTACCCGTTTCATCTGAAAGCGGGTGTTCCGCCGAGCGGCGCGCTGCATCATCTGCTGTCGACCTGGCGCGAGCCGCCGACAAGCAGCGGCGACGTCATCGCCAATGTCCTGCTCTATATGCCGTGGGGCTTTTTCGTCGCACGCAGCTTTCACCGCAGCCCGACCGTGCTGCGCATCCTCATCGCCGCCGCGCTCGGCGCGGCGCTCAGCTTTGCGATGGAATGGGCGCAGTTCTCGAGCGCGGAGCGCTATGCCGATCTGCACGACGTCTACACCAACACGGCCGGCGCACTCTTGGGCGCGATCGCGGCACTAATGCTGCCTAGCAGACGCGGCGATCGGCTCGCGCGCGATTTCGATTTTCAGCTCTTCCCGGCCCTGCTGCTCGCCGCTTTCATCGCCGTGCGGCTTTATCCATTCGTGCCGGTGTTCGATCCCCACAAATACGTCGCCGCGCTGCGGCCGCTATTGGTTTTCGCGAGTCTCGGCCGCGAGGATCTATTCCTGCGCAGCGTCACCTGGCTGGTGACGTGTTATCTCGCCGAGACGCTCTTCGGCCGCCGCTCGGCGCTGCTCGCTTACATCCTGATCGCGTGCGGCGTCTTCCTCGGCCGTGTCGTGATCGCGGACGCGCAGCTGAGCCCGCCGAGCGTCGTCAGTGCGCTGCTGGCCGGCGCCGTCTGGTTCGCATTGCTGCGCTACCTGCCCGGCCGCGTCGCCATCCTCGCGATCGCCTTCGCCGCGGTGGTGATGCTGGAACGGCTGACGCCCTTCCGCCTCGCGCCGATCGGCCATGGCTTCGAATGGGTGCCGTTCCTCGATCTGTTGCGCGCGCCGATCGAGAGCGGGTTCCTCGTCATGATCGACAAGTTCTTCCTCTACGGCGCGCTGATCTGGCTCTTGCTGCGCGCGGGGTTGCGGCTCTGGCGCGCAACCGTTGCGGTGGCGCTGCTGCTGCTCTTTTGCAGCTTCGTCGAGATGTATCTCCCCGGCCGCAGCGCAGGCATCACGGATGCGCTGCTCGCCTTGATCATCGGCATTCTGCTTCGGCTTAGCGCGACGGCGCGTCAGCCGGCCGCTCAGCCGGTGTGAACTCGGAGCAACCGGCGTCGGCGCTTAAATAGCGATCGTGCTTCAAACAGAGACCGTCCTCGGCCCGGGTGGAGCCCCAGGCCGAAGAGAGCGCGGTCATGCCGGAAAAGACCGATTCGAGATAGGCCGGGTTGTTGCAGAAATGCACGCAAGCCCGGCAGCGTCCCGCCATCGCCGGCTCCTATTGCCCCAAATGCGACCAGTGCTCGGCGAACACCCAGGCCGAGAGCACCAGGCCGAGCAGCACATTGACGACGACGCCCGAGGAGAAGGCGAGGAACGGCTTGCGCCCCGCCGAAGCGAGCTCGCGGAAGCGCGTCGTCAGGCCGATCGAGAGGAAGCAGAAGATGAAGGCCCAGGTGCGCAGGTCCTTGATCGGCGCGACGAGGCCGGGCACGACCGTCTTGTTGTAATCGGCGAGGCTGAAGCTGCTGCTGATCCAGGTGACGAGCAGCGAGGCGATCAGGAAGCCGATGACGAATTTCGGGAAGCGCCACCAGATCTCGGCGGGATTGGCCTTGCGGCCGAATTCGCGCGCCTCCCAGCGGGTCGTCGCGACGATCGCGAGGATGAACGCCCAAATGCCGATCCACACGTCGCGGCCGACGACCTTCATCAAGGTGAAGGCGAAGAGCGACTGATCGGGCGTGCCGGCGATCGCGCCGTGACCGGCGAGCCCGCCATAGGTCTGCGCCGCGGCGATGCCGGCGGCATCGGCGAATTCCGAGGTGCCGATCCAGGCGCCGCCGACGCCGCTCGGCAGGCCGAGCAGCCGGGCGATGATCGGCAGGACGAAAATCATCACGATCGCCCAGAGAATGACGAGGGTGATCGCGATCGGCGCGTCGTCCTTCTTGGCGCCGACCGCGCCGGCGATGGCAATCGAGGCCGAGACGCCGCAGACGGCGCCGCCCGCTCCCAAGGTCGCCGCCAAGCGGCGATCGAGGCCGAGCTTGATGCCGACCCAATAGATCACCAGAAAGGTGCCGATCGAGACGATCGAGGCTTGCGCGATCGCCACCGGCCCCGCCCAAACGATGAGGGTGAAGGGCAAGGTCGCGCCGAGGAGAATGATGCCGGTTTTGATGTAGAACTCGACGCGGAAGCCGGCATCGAGCCAGCGCGGCAGGCCGGTGACATTGGCGATGAAGAGGCCGAGCACCAGCGCCACCAGCGGCGTCTCGAGATTGTAGTAGACGGCGCTGTCCCATTGGCCGAACACGAATACCAGCACCGAGACCACATAGACGAAGACGAAAGCCGGCAGGAATTCGCGCGGCTTGTGGCCAAGCGCGCCGAGCGCGACGGTGAACGCCGCGGCCCAGAGCAGGAACTGCACGACATAACGCGGC
>DATGLO010000578.1:0-4120 GCA_035294105.1 Allostellaceae bacterium | reverse complement strand
GCGAGCCCGAAGCCGTTGGCGCTTTCGCGCGCCCGATCCGCCGCCCTGGCCGGCCGCGCACCGCCGCCTGATCGCGCCGTTCCGCCCGTCTTGCTGCCGTCCCGGTCAGGACGGCACCTTCATCCCTCGCTGCACCGCCGGCCGCGCGCTGATCGCATCGAACCAGCGTTTGACGTTCGGGAATTCCGCCAGATCGACCCTGTGCATCTGGAAGCGCGACACCCAGGTATAAGTCGCGATATCGGCGATCGAGTAATCGGTCGCGAAATACGGCACGTCGCCCAACCGCGAATTCATCACACCGTAGAGCCGGCGCGTCTCCTTAGAATAGCGCTCCGCGCCATAGGGATTCGGCTCTTTCAGCTGTAGGAAATGATGTGCCTGACCGAACATTGGGCCGACGCCGCCCATCTGGAACATGAGCCACTCGATCGTCTCGATCCGCGCGACCGGGTCGCGCGACAGGAGCTTGCCGGTCTTCTCGGCGAGATAGATGAGAATGGCGCCCGATTCGAAGATGTTGATCGGCTTGCCGCCCGGCCCTTCGGTATCGGTGATCGCGGGTATCTTGGAGTTCGGATTGATCTTGATGTAGTCGGGCTTGAACTGGTCACCATCCATGATGCGGATCGGATGGACGTTGTAGGGCAACCCAATCTCCTCCAGCATGATGGAGACCTTTTTGCCGTTCGGCGTTCCCCAGGTATAGAGCTCGATCATTCATGTCCCCTTGGCTGAATGGCGCTACTATGCCGTCGGCCGATGACCGTCCCGCAAGGAGAAATTCGATGGCGCAAAGCCAGCCGGCGATCCATCCGGTGATCCTTTCCGGCGGCTCCGGCACGCGGCTCTGGCCGATGTCGCGGGCGCAATATCCCAAGCAGCTGCTGCCGCTGGTGACCGAGCGGACGTTGCTGCAGGAAGCGGGTTTGCGGGTCGCCGATGAGAAGCAATTCGCGCCGCCGCTGATCATCTCGAACGACGAGCACCGCTTCATCGTCGCCGAACAATTGCGTTTGGCCGGAGTCGCGCCAGCAGCCATCATTCTCGAACCGTTCGGCCGCAACACCGCGCCCGCCTGTTGCGTCGCGGCCTTGAACCTCGCTGACGCTACGACCGACGCGCTGATGCTGGTGATGCCGTCGGATCATACGATAAACGATCCGGCCGCATTTAAAGCCGCCGTCGGGCGTGCGGCCGAGGCCGCGTCGGCCGGGCGCCTCGTGACTTTCGGCATCAAGGCCGACCGGCCCGAGACCGGCTATGGCTACATCAAGCGCGGCAAGGCCCTCGATAACGTCGCCGGCGCATTCGAGGTCGCGGCCTTTGTCGAGAAGCCGGACCGCGCCCGCGCGGAAACCTACGTCGCCGACGAAGCCTATTCTTGGAACAGCGGCATCTTCCTCTTTCCGGTGAAGCTTCTGCTCGGCGAGTTGGAGCGGCTGCAGCCGAATATGGTGGCGACCTGCCGCGATGCGCTCGCCAAGGCCAAGCGCGATCTCGATTTCCTGCGCCTCGACAGCGACGCTTTCGCCAAGGCCCCCAGCAATTCGATCGACTATGCGCTCATGGAGCATACGCCCCATGCCGCCGTCGTGCCGGTCGAGATGGGGTGGAGCGACGTCGGCACCTGGGACGCATTGTGGATGGTCGGCACGCAAGACAAGGCGGGCAATGTCGTTGCTGGCGATGTCATCACCGAGGACACGCGCAATTCCTATCTGCGCGCGGAATCGGGACTGCTCGCCGTGCTCGGCGTCGAGGACATGGTCGTCGTCGCTACCTCCGACGCGGTGATGGTCGCGCGCCGCGACCGCGCCCAGGACGTCAAACAAATCGTCGCCAAGCTCGAGCGCGGCAAGCGCAACGAGCTCCTATCGCATCCCCTTGTCCATCGGCCCTGGGGCACCTATCGCTCGATCCACAACGGCGAGCGCGTGCAGGTGAAGCACATCATGGTGAAGCCCGGCGGAATCCTGTCGCTGCAGATGCATCATCACCGCGCCGAACACTGGGTGGTTGTGACGGGCACGGCGCGAGTCATTAAAGGCAATGAGGAGATGATCCTCCACGAGAATGAATCGACCTTCATTCCCATGGGCACGCGCCATCGGCTCGAGAATCCGGGCAAGATCCCGCTGCATCTCATCGAGGTGCAATCGGGCTCTTATCTCGGCGAGGACGACATCGTCCGCTTCGAGGATACCTACGGGCGGGCGTAAAATCACAGGCGCGGCTTGGTCCACGTCGTTGCGAGGCCGAAGGCCGAAAGCGATTCAGCCGCCCAGCTTTTTCTTCAAGAGCTCGTTGACGAGGCCGGGATTGGCCTTGCCGCCGGTCGCCTTCATCACCTGGCCGACAAAGAAGCCCAGGAGCTTGGTCTTGCCGGCGCGGTAATCGGCGACCGAAGCCTGCTCCTTGGCGAGCACGGCATCGACCGCGGCTTCGATCGCGCCGGTATCGGTGACCTGGCGCAATCCCTTTTCCTCGACGATCGCCGAAGCGCTTTTGCCGCTTTCCATCATCTCGGCGAACACGTCCTTGGCGATGCGGCCCGAGATCGTATTGTCCGAAATGAGATCGAGCAGCGCGCCGAGGTCGCCGGCCTTGACGGGCGATTGCGCGATATCGATGCCGCGCTTGTTGAGCGCGCCGAAGAGATCGCCCATCACCCAGTTGCAGGCGAGCTTGGCGTCGCGGCCTTTGGCGACGGCCTCGAAGTAATCGGCGCTCGCCCGCTCGTCGACGAGCACACCAGCCTCGTAAGGCGAAAGCTTATAGGCCGAAACGAACCGCGCCCTCTTCGCATCGGGCAACTCGGGCAGATCGCGCTTTAGCTCTTCGACCCAGGCAGGATCGAGCTCCAGCGGCAGAAGGTCGGGATCGGGAAAATAACGGTAATCGTGCGCCTCCTCTTTCGAGCGCATCGGCCGGGTGACGCCGCGGCCGCTGTCGAAGAGCCGCGTCTCCTGGCGGATCGTGCCGCCGTCCTCGATCACCTCGATCTGACGCCGCGCCTCATAATCGATCGCCTGCATGACAAAGCGGATCGAGTTGACGTTCTTGATTTCGCAGCGCGTGCCGTAGGGCGCGCCGGGCTTCCTCACGGAGACGTTGCAGTCGCAGCGCAGCGAGCCTTCTTCCATATTGCCGTCGCAGGTGCCGAGATAGCGCAGGATCGAGCGCAGCTTCTTCACGTAGGCGCCGGCTTCCTCGGCGCTGCGCAGGTCGGGCTCGGAGACGATCTCCATCAGCGCAACCCCGGCGCGGTTGAGGTCCACGTAAGTCTGCGTCGCGTGCTGATCGTGCAGGCTCTTGCCCGCGTCCTGTTCGAGGTGCAGCCGCGTGATGCCGATGTCGCGCGTCGTGCCGTCGGCGAGATCGATCGTGAGCTTGCCTTTGCCGACGACCGGCCGCGTGTATTGCGAGATCTGATAGCCAGGCGGCAGATCGGCGTAGAAATAATTTTTGCGGTCGAACACCGAGACGAGATTGATCTGCGCCTCGAGACCAAGCCCGGTCTTCACGGCCTGCTCGACACAGCGCCTGTTGATGACCGGCAGCATGCCCGGAAACGCGGCGTCGACCAAAGAGACTTGCGTATTCGGCTCCGCGCCGAAAGCCGTCGCGGCGCCCGAGAACAGCTTGGCATTCGAGATCACCTGCGCATGCGTCTCGATGCCGATGACGACTTCCCAATCGCCGGTCTTGCCTTTGATCAAGCTCATCAAGATGCTCCCGCGATAAATTGCGGCTTGGCCGTGAATTGCGCGGCTCGCTCGATCACGCCGCCGATGCGCAACACGGTCTCTTCGTCGAAGGCGCGGCCGACCACCTGCAAGCCGAGCGGCAACCCGTCGCTCGATAGCCCCGCGGGCACCGAGAGGCCCGGAAGGCCCGCGAGGTTGACCGTCACGGTGAAAACGTCGTTGAGATACATGGCGATCGGATCGTCGCTCTTCTCGCCGATGGCAAAGGCCGCCGAGGGCGCCGTCGGCGTCAGCAGCGCGTCGCAGCGCCTGAAGGCGTCGTCGAAATCTTTCGCGATCAAGGCACGCACTTTTTGCGCTTTGAGATAGTAAGCATCGTAATAGCCGGCCGAGAGCACGTAGGTGCCGAT
>DATGLO010000577.1:0-3023 GCA_035294105.1 Allostellaceae bacterium | reverse complement strand
AGCCGCGATCGGTCAGCAGGGCGACGGAATGGGCGAGCGCGCCGTTGATGGCGATGCCGCCCAAGAGAAAGATGACTCCCAACGTCCAGAAGCGCCAGGAACGGCGCGCGGCCTCGCGCGCGGTCACGCCCGTCGCGGCGGGAAGGCTGCGCGGCCCGGCGGCGCGATAGCCGGGCGGCTCGCGGATGAAGAGCGCCACGATCAGGCATCCCACGACGCCCGAAATCGCGGCGAGGGCGAAGTACGCGAAGCGCCAGCCCGCGTGCTGGATGAAATATTCGGCGAGCAGCGGCATCACGACGGTTCCGAATCCCGCACCCGCGGTGGCGACGCCGAGCGCAAGACCGCGATTTTCGTCGAACCACAGCGCGACGCATTTCGAATAGGCGACCGGACCCGAGCTCGCGCCGAAAAAGCTCGCCGTGCCGTAGAGTAGGATGAAGACCCAGAGCTGCGGCCCCATCAACGAGAGGCATGCCATCGCCACCGCGAACAGGACGAAGGCCGGCAACATCACGCGCCGGAAGCCGAAGCGATCGACGAGCTGGCCCAATAAGGGCTGCGCCAAGAGCGTGATCCAGATCGTCACCAACGGCGCGCTCGACATTTCGCCGCGCGTCCAGCCGAGCGCCGTCGAAACCGGCTTCAGGAATACGGCAAAGGAGAGGACGAGAACCGACGGCAACCCGACCATGATGCCGATACAGGCGGCGAACGGAATGAACCAGCGATGCTGCAGCAGGCCGTTGGTGCTCATCCGATCCTCCCCGATTTTCCGCGCCGCGCTTTTCCGCGCGATATCCCGCGGGATTTTAGGGCGCGCGCGCGGCGAAGACACGCGAAATCGCGCCACTGAGGACGGGCGTGCGCTCCGTGCCGCGGCGCTTGGCGCGCGCGCAAGGAAGAGCGCCTATGTTGAACCGCCATGGGCTCGGACCGCCTGCATCGCGCGAAAAGGAATTCCATTATGAATAGAGGCAAATCACGCAGCCGAATTTGCGTGATCCTGGCAGCCCTCGTCCTGGCAGCCTTCGTCTTGGGCACGGGACTCGTCTCGGCGCCGGCGAGGGCCGACACCGCGCTGACCGTCGGCAAGGCCGCGCCGACATCCGACAACCTCATCGCGGTCGATGTCGGCAACGATCTCGGCTTCTTCAAAAAGCACGGGCTCTATTTGAAAATCCTCAATTTCCGCGGCACGGCGCCGCTGGTGCAGGCGATGACCGCCGGCAGCCTCGATATCGCACTCGCCGACGGCACCATGATGGCGTTCATCGTCAAGGGCGCGCCCATGACCGCGGTGTGCCAGAGCACGACGGGCTTGCCGATGACAAGCATCGGCGTGCCTTATGACTCGCCCGTCAAGTCGCTCGCCGATCTCAAAGGCAAGAAAATCGGCATCACCGGCGCCGGCCTGACCGACTGGGTGGTGCTCGAGCTGGAACGCAGCCAGGGCTGGCAACCCGGCAGCATCACGCGTGTCGTGGTCGGCGCCGGCCCCGCGGCATCGGGCGCCGCGTTCCGCACGCATCAGATCGACGCGAGCGTCGAGGGAACGACCTCGTTCCTCATCGAGGAAAAAGAGAAGATCGCGCGCATTCTCGCGCTGGTCTCGAGCTTCACCAACATCGACATCGGCGGCGTCTACGCCTCCAATCAACTGATCAAGTCCAATCCCGACGCGCTGCGCGCCTTTCTCGCGGCGTGGATCGAGACCGATCAATTCATCATGACGCATAAGGACGAGACGGCCGATCTTTGGGCCAAGATCACGGGCTTTCCCAAAGATATCATGCCGAAGGAATACGATCTCGTGAAAGGCATGTGGAACAAGGATTGCCGCTTCAATCGGCAATCGCTTGAGAGCCTCAGGCGCTCTTTCGTCGAGCTGAAAATTCTCGACAGCGAGCCCGACATGTCGAAGCTTTATACCGAAGCTTACCTGCCCGACAACACAGCCGGCGCGCCCGCGCACTAAGCGCGTCGTGCTGCCGTCTCGGCCAGGAGTCTTTGAGGGTTGCCGTGCTCGATGGCGGCGATCTCCGCCGCGTCGAACACGCCTCCTTCGCGGAGCTGCCGGGCGACGGTGCCGGCCGAGCCGTAGGGATAGTCCGTGCCGAAGAGAATTTGCGATACCGGCACCACCTGGCGCAACGCCAGCATCGGCGGGGCGATCGCCGCCGCCGCCGTGTCGTAATAGAAGCGCTTGAGCGCGGCGAGCGCGTCGGGCGGGGTGCCGGGATGGCGCGCATGCGAGATGAAGCGCTGATAGACGAAGGGCATGGCGCCGCCGCCATGCGAAAAGATCAGACGCAGATTGCGGCGGCGGTTCGCTTCGCCGCCGAACACGGTCTGCGCGATAGCCCGCGTCGTATCGGCGCCATACTCGATCAGCATCGGATGCACGTCCGGGGTAAGCCCGCGACAACAATCGGCGACGGTCGGATGGATGTAGACCAGTGCGCCGCGGCGGTCGAGCTCCTCCATGACCGGCGCGAAGGCCGGGTCGCCGAACCACTTGTCGCGATAGCTCGTCAGGAAGCCGATGCCGTCCGCTTTCAGCGCGTCGAGCGCATAAGCGATTTCGGCGAGCGTGCCGTCGATGTCGGGCATGGGTATCGCGGCGAAGATGCCGAAGCGGCCCGGATGGTCGGCGCGCAGCTTTGCCGCATAGTCGTTGCAGGCGCGCGCGAGCGAGCGCGCCTCCGCGGCGTCGCCGAACCATACGCCCGGCAAGGTGATCGAGACGATCGAGCGCGCGACGCCGTCGCGGTCCATGTCCTCGATCGCTTTGGCGACGCTCCAGCCGTTCCATTGCGACGCCATTACGTTGCGGCGGTTGAGCGCGTCGACCCAGGCGGGCGGGGCGACGTGGTAGTGGATATCGATGCGGTTTCCGTTCCCGGAGCTTGCACCCGCGGCTTTCGCGGCATCCGACATGGCGTTCTTCCCTTCGCTCATTCCGCGGCGCTTGCTTTCGCCGCCGGCTGAAGCCGCGCGATCGCCTCGTCCGTCGTCATGAC
>DATGLO010000576.1:0-2641 GCA_035294105.1 Allostellaceae bacterium | reverse complement strand
GTGGCAGATAAAAGTCGATTACGAGCACAGCACGGTCGACAACTACGCCGCCGCCATCAGCGACAGCAAAATCACGTGGCACGACGCGAAAGACGGCGGCAATTACGCGCTCGACCGCAAAACCGGCGCGCTGACTTTCGTCGCGGGATCGAGCACCGGCGGCTATTTCATTTCCGATCGTTGCAACCTCGATAATCCCGGCTGACGCCGTGACGGCGCGTCTCAGCCACGGGCGACAACGCGATGGCTGAGCTCGTCGCCAGCGCGAAAGCGACCGTCGGCTTCGTTTCCGAAGCGGGCGGGCGGCCGCGCAACGAGGATTTCGTCGGCGCCGTCTTCGGTCCGGAATTGCCCGAGCCGCGACGCGATATCATCGCCGCGATCGCCGACGGCATCGGCGGCGCGAAGGGCGGCCGGGTCGCGGCCGAAACCGCGGTGCGCGGTTTCCTCGACGGCTTTTGCGACATGCCCGAGACCATGGAGGTGCGCCGCGCCGCCGCCACCATCCTCAATTCCCTCAACAGCTGGATCAACGCGCAAGGCCGCCACGACCCCGCGCTCGCGGGCATGGGCTGCACCTTCACGGGACTGGTGCTGCGCGGGCGCATGATCCATCTGCTGCATGTCGGCGACACGCGCGCCTATCGCATGAGCCGCGGCCGGCTCACTTGCCTGACGACGGATCACGCGCGCGAGCGCGAGCCCGGCAAATCCGGCGTGTTGACGCGCGCGCTCGGCGCCGAGGCCGAGCTGCGGCTCGACTATGCGGCACAGCCGGTCGCGCTGCACGATCGCTTCATGCTGTGCAGCGACGGCGTGCACGGTTCGCTGAAGGAAGAGACGATCGCCGAAATCCTGAGCGATCGCTCGGCGCCGGAGGACACCGCCCGCGCGCTCGTCAACACTGCGCTCGACTATGGCAGCAGCGACAATTGCACGGCGCTGGTGCTCGACATCGTGCGCTTGCCCAGCGCCGAAACCGAAGACATCGGCACCGCGATCCAGAATCTGCCGTTGATCCCGACGCCGGTCGATGGCGAGACCGTCGACGGCTTCGTCTTGAAGGTGTTGATGTCGGACGGCCGCTACAGCCGGCTCTTCGGCGCGGTCGACGAGATCGACGGCGGCGATGTGGCGCTGAAATTCCCCAAGCCGCAAGTCGCCGCGGTCGCGACCTATCGCGCCGCTTTCGTGCGCGAGGCTTGGGTCGGCGCGCGCGTCGACAATCCCTGGGTCGGGCGCATCATCGAGCTGCCGCCGGGGCGCCAGACCTGTCTCTACACGGTGATGCCGCTCTATCAGGGCGAGCTTTTGGAGAACCGGCTCGCGCGCCCTCCGCAGATCGGCCTCGAGGAAGGGCGCAACATTGCCATCAAGCTCGCGCGGGCGATCGGCGCGCTGCACCGGGCCGGCATCATTCACCGCGACATCAAGCCCGATAACGTCATCCTCGAAGCCGAAGGCTCGTTGAAGCTGATCGACCTCGGCGTGGTGCGTGTGCCGGGGATGGAGGATTTTCCGCCCGAGAACATTCCCGGCACCATCGCCTATATGGCGCCCGAGATGTTCGAAGGCGAGGCTGGTAACGAGGCGACCGACATCTATGCGCTGGGCGTTACCATGTTCCGGGCCTTCACGGGGGAATACCCTTACGGCAATGCGGACGCCACCTCAAAGCCGCGCCGCGACCGGCCGAAAGAGCTGTGCGCCTTGCGGCCCGACCTGCCGGCCTGGCTCGAGGCGGCGATCAGCCGCGCCCTCGCCATCGAGCCGAACGACCGTTTTCGCGACATGGCCGAATTCGCTGTCGAGATGGAGGCGGGACCGGCACGGGCGCCCACCGTCTCGTCGCGGCCGCGCACGCTCTACGAGCGGCATCCCGTGCGCTTCTGGCAAGGCATCGCGGCGGCGCTAGCCGCGGCGCTCGCCTGGTCGCTGCTGCGACATTAACGCGGCGACATTCCGGTAGCGCATCCGATCGCGGGGGCACGGTGTTGACTCTGCATGCTGCAGAGCCCGACCCAAACGTTACCTGCGCTGTGCTCGATCCCCTTGCCGGCGCGCGACCGCAAGTACGTGGAAACCTCGCCCTGCGCGATCTGCGGCGCTCCAGCGGTGATCCACGCCATCCATCCCGAGACCGGCGATCCGATCCGGATCTGCGCCGACCACCTACCGTCGGAAGCGCGCGCCGTCTATGACCGGCTGCGGCGGTGCGGCTGGCGCGCGCCCGCGCCGCGGGGCCGGGCGCTCTTCGATGCGCATCCGCACGGCCAGCGCATCGGACGGCGCATCAAGATGGAGCCGGAATAGCCGGCCGTTTTCGCGCGACTTGTCTTCGCTGTGCGGTCGCTTCACTCTGGGCGAGATGGCGAAGCGCAGCAAAACCGGCGGCGATATCCGCGCCGAGATCGTCATCGCCGGCGGCAATCTTTCCGGCTTGTCGCTGGCGATCGCCTGCGCCGCCGCCGGCATCGATGTCGCGGTCGTCGATCGCGAAGACCCGGCCCGGTTCCGCAACGCCGCCTATGACGGCCGCACCACGGCCATCGCCTATGGCTCGCAGCAAGTGCTCGCCGGCATCGGCGTTTGGGATGCGCTGGCCCCCTATGCCGAGCCGATCCGCGAGATCCGCGTCGCC
>DATGLO010000575.1:0-4916 GCA_035294105.1 Allostellaceae bacterium | reverse complement strand
ATCGGCGAGCCGGGCACGCAGCTGACGATGCGCACCTTCCATATCGGCGGTGCGGTGCAACGCGGCGCCGAGCAGTCCTCGGTCGAAGCGGCGTTCGATGCCAAGGTGCGGATCAAGAACCGCACCGTGGTCGTGAACTCGGCCGGCATTCCAATCGTCATGAACCGCAACTCCGAGCTCGCGCTGCTCGACGAAGCGGGACGCGAGAAGGCGCGCCATCGTTTACCCTATGGTGCGAAGATTCTCGCCGATGACGGCACCACGGTGACCAAGGGCCAGCGGCTTGCCGAATGGGATCCTTACACCATGCCGATCATCACGGAGAAGAACGGCATCGCGACTTACGTCGATCTCGTCGAAGGCGTGTCGATGCGCGAGGTGGTCGACGAAGCGACCGGCATTTCCTCGAAGGTCGTCATCGATTGGAAGCAGCAGCCCAAGGGCGGCGATCTCAAGCCGGCGGTCGTGTTGAAGGGCGCCAACGGCCGCACCTTGACCCTCGCCAACGGCCGCGAGGCGCGCATGCCCTTGCCGGTCGACGCGATCCTCTCGGTCGAAAACGGCGCCGAGATCAAGGCCGGCGACGTGCTGGCGCGTATCCCGCGCGAGAGCTCGAAGACACGCGACATCACCGGCGGTCTGCCGCGCGTCGCGGAGCTGTTCGAGGCGCGGCGGCCGAAGGATTTCGCGATCATCAGCGATATCGACGGCCGCATCGAATTCGGCAAGGACTACAAGACCAAGCGTCGCGTGCTCGTCGTGCCGACCGAGGAAGGCGCCGAGCCGGTCGAATATCTCATTCCGAAGGGCAAGCACCTCTCGGTCCAGGAAGGCGATTTCGTCCAGCGCGGCGATCTCTTGATCGACGGCAATCGCGTTCCGCATGAGATCCTTCGCGTCCTCGGCGTCGAGGAGTTGGCGAACTATCTCATCAACGAGATCCAAGAGGTCTATCGCCTCCAGGGCGTCCGTATCAACGACAAGCACATCGAGGTGATCGTTCGCCAGATGCTGCAGAAGATCGAAGTCGTCGATCCGGGCGACACCACCTTCCTCGCCGGCGAGCAGATCGACCGCGGCGATTTTGAAGCGGAGAACGCAAAGGTGGTGGCCGAGAAGCTGAAGCCCGCGACCGGCCAGCCGGTGCTGCAAGGCATCACCAAGGCGAGCCTCCAGACGAACTCGTTCATCTCTGCGGCATCGTTCCAGGAGACCACCCGCGTCCTCACCGAGGCGGCGGTTTCCGGCCGGATCGATGTGCTGTCGGGCTTGAAGGAGAACGTCATCGTCGGCCGCCTCATCCCCGCCGGCACGGGCAGCGTCATGGCACGGTGGCGCCAGATCGCCGCCGCGCGCGACAAGGAGCTGGCCGCGACCCAGGCGGCGCAGACCCCGGCGATCGAGGCCGATCAGAAGGTCGCGTCGTAAAAGGCGCTCAGGACGTCTTGCCGGCCGCGCGGCCGGCGAGCAAGCTGGCGAAGAAGGGGGCCGGGAAACCGCCCCCTTTTTCGCCTTTTCGGGCATCCGGCGCGCGCGTCTGGAATGGCCGCCAAGCCTTGGCAGATAAGGCAAAAATGCCGGCCGATGCGGCTTGACGCCCTCACACCCCGACATTAGTATCCGCGCACTTTTGAGGGGCTGGCGGTAGGTAGCCAACCTAGACGCAGCTTAAGTCATTGGTTTTATTGGCTCGGCGCCGTGCGAGACGGCGCGCTTATCCGGGGACGTTCCCAAGACCGCTGGCGGTGCGACACGCATCGCTGCGGGGTTTGTGTGTTTGCGTGAGACTCGAGAAGGTGACTTAAGGCATGCCCACGATCAACCAACTGATCCGCAGCGCGCGGCATCCGCAACCGGCCCGCAACAAGGTGCCGGCCTTGCAGGAAAGTCCGCAGAAGCGCGGCGTGTGCACGCGCGTTTACACGACGACTCCGAAGAAGCCGAACTCGGCGCTGCGCAAGGTGGCGCGCGTCCGCCTCACCAATGCCTTCGAGGTCACGAGCTACATCCCGGGCGAGGGCCACAACCTGCAGGAACATTCGGTCGTGCTGATCCGCGGCGGCCGCGTCAAGGACCTTCCCGGCGTGCGCTATCACATCATCCGCGGCACGCTCGACACCCAGGGCGTCAAGGATCGTCGCCAGCGCCGTTCGAAATACGGCGCCAAGCGGCCGAAGTAAGGAGCGAGAGAGATGTCGCGCCGCCGCGCCGCAGTCAAACGCGAGGTTCTGCCGGATCCGAAATTCGGCGATCTCGTCGTGACCAAATTCATGAACTGCCTCATGTATGAGGGCAAGAAGTCGGTCGCCGAGAGCATCGTCTACGGCGCGCTCGATCGCATTGCCAAGCGCTCGGGCCAGGATCCGCTGCGCATGTTCCACGACGCGCTCAATAATGTGCGTCCGGCGGTCGAAGTGCGCTCGCGGCGCGTCGGCGGCGCCACCTATCAGGTGCCGGTCGAGGTGCGCCCGGATCGCAGTCAGGCGCTCGCGATCCGCTGGATCATCGGCGGTGCGCGCGACCGTTCCGAGCATACGATGGAAGAGCGGTTGTCGGGCGAGCTGATGGATGCCGCCAATAATCGCGGCACGGCCGTCAAAAAGCGCGAAGACACGCATCGCATGGCCGACGCCAATAAGGCCTTTTCGCACTACCGCTGGTAAGACGCGCCGCGCGCGCCGTCGGAGTATTCAATGCCTCGTACCACGTCACTCGATCGCTATCGCAATATCGGCATCATGGCCCACATCGATGCCGGCAAGACGACGACGACCGAGCGCATCCTCTATTACACCGGCAAGTCGTATAAGATCGGCGAAGTCCATGAAGGCACGGCCACCATGGACTGGATGGAGCAGGAGCAAGAGCGCGGCATCACCATCACATCCGCCGCGACGACCTGCTTCTGGCGCGATCACCGCATCAACATCATCGATACGCCCGGCCATGTCGACTTCACCATCGAGGTGGAGCGGTCTTTGCGCGTCCTCGACGGTGCGGTGACGGTGTTCGACAGCGTCGCCGGCGTCGAGCCGCAATCGGAGACCGTGTGGCGCCAGGCGGACAAGTACCGCGTGCCGCGCATCTGCTTCGTCAACAAGATGGATCGTATCGGCGCGAATTTTCAGCGCACGGTCGACATGATCGTCGATCGCCTCGGCGCGGTGCCGCTTGTGGTGCAGCTGCCGATCGGCATCGAAAGCGACTTCAAAGGCGTCGTCGATCTCGTCCAGATGAAAGCGATCATCTGGAAGGAAGAGACGCTGGGCGCGAAGTTCGACATCACCGACATCCCGGCCGATATGGCCGACCAGGCCGCCGAAGCGCGTCACAAGCTGGTCGAGCTCGCGGTCGAGCAGGACGACACCGCGCTGGCGGCTTATCTCGATGGCACCGAGCCCGACGTGGCGACGCTGCAACGCTGTATCCGCAAAGGCACGATCAATTTCGTCTTCGTGCCGGTGCTGTGCGGCTCCGCTTTCAAGAACAAGGGCGTGCAGCCGTTGCTTGACGCGGTGGTCGATTATCTCCCGTCGCCGCTCGACATCCCGGCGGTCAAGGGCACCGATGCCAAGGGCAACGAAGTGACCCGCGCCGCCGACGACAAGGCGCCGTTCGCCGGCCTCGCTTTCAAGATCATGGACGATCCGTTCGTCGGTTCGATCACCTTCGTGCGCATCTATTCCGGCACGGTGGCGAGCGGTACGGGCGTGCTCAACTCGGTCAAGGACAAGACCGAGCGCGTCGGCCGCATGTTGCTGATGCATGCCAATTCGCGCGAAGACATCAAGGAAGCGAACGCCGGCGACATCGTCGCTTTCGCGGGCCTCAAATTCACCACCACCGGCGAGACGCTGTGCGATCCGAACAACGTGGTCGTGCTGGAGCGCATGGAATTCCCCGATCCGGTCATCGAGATCGCGATCGAGCCGAAGACCAAGGCCGACCAAGAAAAGATGGGCATGGCGCTGGTGCGGTTGGCGCAGGAGGACCCGTCCTTCCGCGTCACCACCGACCAGGAATCCGGCCAGACCATCCTCAAGGGGATGGGCGAGCTCCATCTCGAGATCAAGGTCGACATCTTGAAGCGCACCTACAAGATCGACGCCAATGTCGGCGCGCCGCAGGTCGCTTATCGCGAGACCATCACCCGCGCGGCCGATGTCGATTACACGCATAAGAAGCAGACCGGCGGCTCGGGCCAGTTCGCGCGCGTGAAGTTGCATTTCGAGCCGTTGCCGCCGGGCTCGGGTTTCAGCTTCGAGAGCAAGATCGTTGGCGGCACGGTGCCGAAGGAGTACGTCCCCGGCGTCGAAAAGGGCGTCAAAGGCTCGCTCGATAACGGCGTGCTCGCCGGCTTCCCGGTGATCGACTTGAAGGTCGAGCTGACGGATGGCGCCTATCACGAAGTCGATTCGAGCGCGCTCGCATTCGAAATCGCGGCGCGCGCCGCGATGAAGGAAGGCTTGGCGAAGGCCTCGCCGAAGCTCTTGGAGCCGATCATGAAGGTCGAAGTCGTGACGCCGCGCGACTATATGGGCGACGTCATCGGCGACTTGAACAGCCGGCGCGGGCGCATCACTGGTCAGGATCAGCGCGGCAATGCCGAGGTGATCAATGCGATGGTGCCGCTCGCGAACATGTTCGGTTACGTCAATACCCTGCGCTCGATGAGTCAGGGTCGCGCGCAATATTCGATGACGTTCGATCACTACGAGCAAGTACCGCAGGCAGTGGCGGACGAAGTCCGCGCTAAGATGGCATAACGCGGAAATTACGGAGAGCGACAGATGGCGAAAGCGAAATTCGAGCGGAACAAGCCGCACTGCAACATCGGGACGATCGGGCACGTCGATCACGGGAAGACGTCGCTGACGGCGGCGATCACGAAGGTTTTGGCGGAGAAGGGCGGGGCG
>DATGLO010000574.1:0-3738 GCA_035294105.1 Allostellaceae bacterium | reverse complement strand
ATATTGTCGCCTCGGTTGCGCTCGGAGTTGCCGCGCTCTATGGCGGGCTTCACGCGATACGGCTGATCTTCACCTGATCGGGCGAAGCGAGCGCGGCGAGTTCCGCTGCGACGGCGGCAATCACGGATGCCCAGCGCCGCGTTTTATCCTGGCGGAACAGGCGCGCGGTCGGATACCACGGGCTGTCGCTGCGGGCTTCGAGCCAACGCCAGTCGGGCGCGTAAGGCAAGAGAATCCAAACCGGCTTGCCAAGCGCGCCGGCCAGATGCGCCACCGACGTGTCGACCGTGACGACAAGGTCGAGCGCCATGATCGCCGCCGCGGTATCGGCGAAATCGCCCAACAGCGGCGAGAGGATTTCGAGCCGCATGCCGGCCGGCGCCTCTTCCGCCTGGCCCACCGCCGCGCCCTTTTGCAAGGCAAAGAAGGCTGTGTTCGGCACCCGCGCGAGCGGCGCCAGCGCCGCTAGCGGCAGCGAGCGATGACGGTCGCGCTTATGCTCGGGCCGTCCCGCCCAAACGAGCCCGACCTTCAATTCGGGACCGGCGATGCGGCGTCGCCATTCTTCGATCGCGACCGGGTCGGCGTGGAGATAGGGAACCGCGCTCGGCACCGTGGCGAGCGCCGTTTCGAAAGCGAGCGGCAGGCTCAAGAGCGGACACTGCCAGGCGAAATCCGGCAGCTTGTCGCCGAAGGCGACGAGCTCGGCGACGCCGTCGATCGCGGCAAAGAGCCGATGCTGCTCGACCGGGGCTTCGAAAGCGACGCGTCCGCCGCGCGCCGCGACCAGCGGCAAGTAGCGCGCGAACTGGATCGTGTCGCCGAAGCCTTGCTCGGCGTGAATGAGGATCGTCGCGCCCGCGAGTTCTTCGCCGCGCCATTCCTTGATGCCGCCGAAGCGCCGCGCCGCCGCGGTATTCCAGCGCCATTGGCGAAAGCCTGTGACGAGATCGCCTTGCACCAAGAGCGCGAGGCCGTCGTTCCAATGCGCGCTGTCATGCGCCGGCTCGAGCGCCAGCGCGCGGCTATAGCTTTCATGCGCCGCGCGCGGATCGCCGTCTTCCATCAGCACATTGCCGAGATTGATGTAGGCGTCGACACTGTGCGGCTGCAGCGCGATCGCCTGACGGAAATGCGCGGCGGCGTCGGCAAGCTCGTCGCGCTGCGCCAGAACGCGGCCGAAATTGTTGTGCGCGGCGGCGTTCGCCGGCTGGAGGTTCAGGACTTGCCGGTAACATAACGCTGCTTCGTCATAAGATCCGATCTCGGTCAGGGCCGCGCCGAGATTGTTGAGTGCCTCGACGTGATTCGCATCGAGCGCCAGCGCGCGGCGATAATGCTCGATCGCTTTTTCGTGCTCGCCGCGCGCCGCCAGCACGTTACCGAGATTGAACCAGGCGCCGGGGTAATCCGGCTTCGCTTGAAGCGCCTGCTCCAGCGCGCGCTGCGCCTCGGCGAGCCGGCCTTGCTGCTGCAGGCAAAGGCCGAGATTGCTCAAAGCCGGCGCGAAGCCGGGTTTCAGCGCCGCGGCATGGCGATAGCAGGCGATCGCTTCGTCGAGCTTGCCGAGGCTGCGATAAACCGTGCCGAGATTGTTGTGATAATTCGGCTCGCTGTCGTTGAGCTCGATTGCGCGCTTGATGGATTGGAGCGCCGCCTCGTGGCGGCCGAGCTGCTGCAGGCAGAGGCCGAGCAGATGATGGGAGCCGGGATGATCGGGCGCTTCGGCGAGAATCGCGCGATAGAGGGTTTCCGCTTCGACGAGCCGCCCTTCCTGCATCAGGCGGAAGGCGCTGTTGAAGCTTTCGACGAGATCGATCATGGGCGTGTCCTCGGGCTTTGGCGCGAGCAAAGCAAGCGCCGGGCCAGAGAAGAGATGGCCGCGATCAATGCGTTAGCCGTGTTGCGGCTTTGCCGCCGGCAAATTTTGCCGAGGCGATCCCGCTCTCAGGCGGGCTTTGCCATCTTGTGATCGATGGCGCCGAAGATCGAATGGCCCGACGCATCGAGCATCTCGATGCGCACGCGATCGCCCCATTTGAGGAACGGCGTTTTCGCCGCGCCGTCTTTCGTCTCCTCGACCGAGCGCGCTTCGGCAATGGTGGCAAAGCCGCGCTTGAGATCGTGGTTCGACACCGTGCCGCCGCCGACGATCGTACCCGCGCTCAAGGCCTGCGTCATGGCGCAATAAGAGACCATCACGTCGAGGCCGTGCACCGCCTCGCCGGCATCGGGATCGCCGAAAAGCTTGCCGTTGACCGAGCAGCGGATTGGCAGATGAACGCGATTGTCGCGCCAGGCGCTGCCCAGCTCGTCCGGGGTCACGCAAACCGGCGTGAACACCGAGGCCGGCTTCGAGCGGGTGAAGCCGAATTGCTTGCCGAGCTCGACCGCCTGCACATTGCGCAACGACACGTCGTTGACCAGCATGATGAGCTCGATCTTCGAGGCGGCGACCGCAGGCGACGCGCCGTAGGGAACGTAATCGGTGATGACCGCGACCTCGCCTTCGAAATCGATGCCCCAGTCCTCGCTGCCCACCGGCACGTCCTGGTTGGGCGCGAGGAAGCCATCCGACCGGCCCTGATAGACCGCCGGCTCTTTCAAGAACCATTCCGGCGCCGGGCGGCCGCGCGTCATGCGATAGCGATGCGACTCATACGCCGTGCCGTCGAGCCATTGGAACGCGCGCGGCAGCGGCGAATGGCATTTCGCGGGATCGAAATCCATCGCGTTGTGCAACCCGTCCATCAGCCGCGCATAGCGTTCCTGAAGCAGCTTTTTGTTTCTGCCCCAATCATCGAACGCGACGCGCAGCGACGGCGCGATGTCGGCGGCGCTGGTCATCTTCTTCAAATCGCGCGAGACGACGACGAGCTCGCCGTCGGGATGGCTCGTGCGCAACGTTGCCAGCTTCATCGCATCCTCCTCGCGTGGTCGTCCGAGCTAGGCGATCGTCTCGGCGAAAAAATCCTGCATCGCCTTCCACGAGCGCTTGTCGGCCTTCTCGTTATAGGCGGCGGGCATCCCCGGCGGCGGGTTCGTCGGCAAGTTCCAGTTGGTGAAAGTGTGCATCGCGCCGGCGTAATAGACCATCTGCCAATCGACCTTGGCGTCTTCCATTTCCTTCTGGAAGGCGGCGATCTCTTCGGGGGGCACCACCGGATCGATCGCGCCATGAAGGATCAGCACGCTGCCCTTGATGTTCTTGGCGTCGGCCGGATTCGGCGTCGAGAGCTGGCCGTGGAACGCGACCGTGGCTTTGACGTCGGCGCCGCTGCGCGCGAGCTCAAGCACCACGATGCCGCCGAAGCAATAGCCGATCGCCGCGATCTTCGATTTATCGACCAGCGGATGCGCGACGAGCAAATCGAGCCCGGCCTTGGCGCGGGCGCGCGTCAGCTGGCGATCTTCGTAATAGGGTTTGGAGATGCGCTCGCAATCGGGAAAGGTCGAAGCGCGAATGCCTTTGCCGAAAATGTCGGGCGCGAAGGCGACATAGCCCATCTCGGCCAGCATGTCGCAGCGCTTTTTGACGTAATCGCCGAGCCCGCCCCATTCATGCGCGACGAGAATGCCGGGGCGCTTGCCGCTCTTGGCGTCGTCGACCGACCAATAGCCCTGGCAGATCGTGCCGCCGTGTTGGTACTCGTGATCTTGCCCTTTGATCATGCTGCCCTCCCGCTGGCTTCGAGCCAAGTGCCTTTCGGCTTGGCCTTCTCCTAGCTCACGCAGCGT
>DATGLO010000573.1:0-2119 GCA_035294105.1 Allostellaceae bacterium | reverse complement strand
GCGGGCGGGCGACGAGAGCCGGCCGAAGCTGCCGGCGACCGACAGCGCCTATTGGGCGGCGATGCTGACCGCGGGCACGCTCGGCACCGCCGCGGGCGATTTCACCGCCGACGCGGTAGGTCTCGGCGTCGGCTACGGCTCGCTCGTCCTGGTCGTCATTTTGCTGATCGTGCTGCTCGTCGCCTATCGCTTCGGCAAGATGTCGATCGCCTGGTATTGGGCGGCGATCGTCGCCGCGCGTACCGCGGGCACGACGCTCGGCGATTTCCTCGCCGGCCGCCACGGTGTCTATCTCGGCCTTCCGCTCAGCACAGCTTGCACGCTGGCCGCCCTCGCGGCGATCGTCACCCTATGGCGCGAGCGCGGCCGGGGGCAGCGCCCGCGCGAAGCGTTCTCGCAGGGCTGACGCGACCCGCTTAGCGGGAGTTGCTGCTCGTGTTCTGATTATTCTGGCTGCTCTGCGCGCTCTGTTTTGCGTTCTGCTTCGCCTTCTTGTTGGCCTCGTGATGGCCGATGGCGCAGCCGGCCGCGGCGCCGGCGACCCCGTGGCCCTTACCGACGAAATGACCCGCGACACCGCCGACGGCGGCGCCTTTGAGGCAACCCTTTGCCTGAGCGCCGGCCGGGAGCACGGATAGCGCGAGCACAGCCGCGACAACAATCGTCCACTTACGCATGTGATCACCTTCCTTACATGAAAGCAGTCGCTACCCGCGGCAAATGTTCCGTGCGGCCCGCGAAAATCTTGCGCCGCCTTCAGCCGGACGGCGGCGCAAGAGGCGCTAGAATGGTGTGATGCAGCAGTTGCGCAGCGCAGCGCTCAGCGATCACTTCGACGGCGAACGCTTCTTCAATCCGGGCGTATCGATCCGCCGGGGCTTCGGCGAATTCTTGCGCTGGCAGTTCTCGCGGCAGCGGCCGGTCTGGCCGGACTGGATCGCCGACGATCCGCCGCCGCTGCCGGCGCCGCCGCGGCGCGGCGAGATCGCCGCGACCTATATCGGCCATGCGACCTTGCTGCTGCGCTTTGCCGGCTTTGCCGTGCTGACCGATCCGATTTTTTCTTGGCGCGCGAGCCCGGTTTCCTTTGCCGGGCCGAAGCGCGTGCGCGCGCCCGCGCTCGCCGTCGACGCGCTGCCGAAGATCGACGCGATCTGCTTGAGCCACAATCATTACGACCACATGGACCTGCCGAGCCTGCCGCAATTACGGCAGCGCTTTCCGGCGGCGCCGATCGTCACCGGGCTCGGCAACGGCGCCTACCTGGCGGCGAAAGGCATCGGCAACACGATCGAGCTGGACTGGTGGGAACGTGCCGAGCCGGTGCCAGGGCTGCGCATCAGCTACGTGCCGGTGCAGCATTGGTCGCGGCGGCGCTTTGGGGACACGAACCGCATGCTCTGGGGCGGGCATGTGATCGAGGCACAAGGCGCGCGCGCCTTCTTCGCCGGCGATACCGGCTATCCCGGGCAGTTTCAGGCGATCCGCGCGCGGCTCGGCGCGCCCGATCTCGCGCTGTTGCCGATCGGCGCTTATGAGCCGCGCTGGTTCATGGCGCCGCAGCACATGAATCCCGAGGAAGCCGTGCGCGCGCATCGCGATCTTGGCGCGCGGCTCAGCATCGCGATGCATTTCGCGACTTTCTGCATGACCGACGAGGCGTTCGATGCGCCGCAGGCGGCGCTCGCGGCAGCGCGCCGCGCGCTCGGCGTCGACGACAGCGCGTTCCGCATTCCGGCCTTCGGCGAGACGATTATCGCCGGCACGTCGGCCAAGTGATATAATCGCGCGACAAAACGAATATTCAGGGGGAACGCATGAACGACACACTGCTCTTGATCGGGCGCATTTTGCTCGCGCTGGTCTTCCTCGCGACCGCCTGGCTCTTGTCGCCGAATGCGGCTTATCTGACGAGCGTGCATTTTCCGGCGCCCAACATCTTCAGCTGGATCGGAATCGCGGCGGAGCTCTTGATCGTGATCTCGCTGGTGCTCGGCTGGAAGACAAGCTGGGGCGCGCTTCTCGCCATGGCTTACGTGATCATTGCGACCGCTTTCGCGCATCGCTTCTGGGAATATGACGGCGCGGCGCATGGTATCCAGTACGCGAATTTCTGGAA
>DATGLO010000572.1:0-3960 GCA_035294105.1 Allostellaceae bacterium | reverse complement strand
GCCACGGCGGCATCCTGCAGTTCGTCTTGCGCGGGATGATGAAGCAATAAGCTAGCGGCGCTCGGCCGTCAGCTTTCAGCCTGTGTTTGAGCCGAGAGCTGACGGTCGAAAGCCGAAGCTCATATCATCGGCGAGAACGAGGTCGGCACCAGGATCTTGCATTCCTGCGAGACGAGCGGCGAAGGTTGCGGCCCGTTCTTCAAAAACGCCTGCCACTCCGGGTCTTTGTAGAGCGCGGCGCGCTTTGCTTCGCGATCGGCCAGCGAGTCGTAGCGCCACATATGGACGATCTGATTGAGCGGCCCGATCTCGCTGGTGAAGAAGCCGACGAGACCGCCGAGATGCCGCTTTTGCGCCGGAAGCCCGTTCTTTTCGTAATAGTCGAGCCACCGGGCGGCGCCGCCGCCGGTTTGCGCCGTATAAGTGCGAACTTCCAAGATCATGCGGTTCCTCCGCTGGCGAGATTCCGCCAAGCGTGCCGCGAGGCTTGCGTCGGAATCAAGCCTCACCCGCTTGTGAAGGATAGTTGTTTGCGGAACCGTCGGACGAAGCGCAGGATAGGACGATGCTCCGGCCCGCTCATCTTCTGATGATCGCTGCGCTCGTCGCGGCGACAGCGACGCAAGCGCGGGCCGGCGATTCGCCGATCGTGGTCGAGCTTTTCACCTCGCAAGGCTGCAGCTCCTGTCCGCCGGCCGATAAATATCTCGGCGAGCTCGCGAAGCGTCCCGATGTCCTCGCGCTCGCCTTCCATGTCGAATACTGGAACTACATCGGCTGGACCGATGCGTATTCCAGGCCCTGGGCGACGCAGCGGCAGCGCGATTACGAAGCGGCGCTGAAGCTGCGCTACGTCTACACGCCGCAAATGGTGATCGAAGGCGCGGCCGAAGGCGTCGGCTCCGAGCCGGCGACGATCGAGCCGCTGATCCGCGCCGCCGAAGCGAATCGCAAGCCGCATCCCGATCTGACCTTGCACTGGCGCGCCGACGGCGCGCTCTTAGCCGACATCGGGCAGGGGCAATCGCCGCCCGGCCAGCCCGCGACCTTGTGGCTCGTCGGATTCGACAACATGCATACGATGGCGGTGACCGCCGGCGAGAACGAAGGCAAGACGGCATGGGATCATCACCCCGTGCGCAGCTTCCGTCGCCTAGGCTCTTGGGCGGGGTGGTCGGAAGAGCTGATCGTGCCGCCCGAGGAAGCCAAGCATCTGGGCGATTACGGCGCCGCCGTGCTGCTGCAGGAAAACGGCACCGGCCCAATCCTCACCGCCGCCAGCATCCAACTGCAGGGACACTGAGGCGGCAACTTCCGTCGCGCGCGGCCGGTTATCCGGACGTCATGCGCCTGCCGATTCCGATCGCCACGCCGCCGATGGAAGCGCATATCGTCGATGCGCTGCCCATGGGCGAGGGCTGGCACTACGAGCCCAAATGGGACGGCTTCCGCTGCCTTGCCTTTCGCGACGGCGACGAGGTCGCGCTGCAGGCAAAATCGGGCAAGCCGCTGGCGCGCTATTTCCCCGACATGGTCGCGGCGCTGAAGGCGCTGCCGGCGCGGCGCTTCGTCCTCGATGGCGAGCTCGCGATTCCCGTCGGCGACACGCTGTCTTTCGACGCGCTGCAGCTTCGGCTTCATCCCGCGGCGAGCCGTGTCCGGAAGCTGGCCGCCGCGACGCCGGCGATCCTCATTCTGTTCGATTGCCTCTTCATCGCGGCCGCGGGCGTGGCGGCGGAAAAGCCGCTGCGCGAGCGGCGCCGCGCGCTCCAAGCCTTCTGCGCGTCGCTGGGGCCCGCGCCGGCGCTCCGGCTCACCGACTACGCGCGGCCGCGCGATCGCCGAAGCCTGGCTGGCCCATGCCGGCGGCGCGCTCGACGGCGTCGTCGCCAAGCGCCTTGACGATATTTATCAGCCGGGCGAGCGCGCGATGCTGAAACTGAAGCATCTGCGCAGCGCCGATTGCGTCGTCGGCGGCTTTCGCACCGCGACCGGCGCGAAGCGCGTCGGCTCGCTCTTGCTCGGCCTCTATAACGATGAAGGCAAGCTCGATCATGTCGGCTTCACCTCGGGCTTCGCCAACGAGGACATCGCTGCGTTGACGCGCAAGCTCGAGAAGCTCAAAGCCGCGCCCGGTTTCACCGGCGATGCGCCGGGCGGGCCGAGCCGCTGGTCGACCGAGCGCTCGGCCGCATGGGTGCCGCTGAAGCCGAAGCTCGTCGTCGAAGTGCGCTACGACCACGTCACCGGCGGCCGCTTCCGCCACGGCACCAAGCTGCTGCGCTGGCGCCCCGACAAGGCGCCGCGCCAATGCACGATCGATCAGCTACGCGACGAAGCGCGGCCGCGCCTGCTTTACGCCGCCAAGCCGCGCGCCAGGACCGAGGACAGGCGCTTGGCGAAAGCCGCCGGCTCGGGCAAGGTCTCGCCCTCCAAAATCCGCGCCTGATCCAACAGCAGCCAGGCGAAATCGCCGAGCGCGTCCGCCGCGCCTTCCTTGCCCGCGAGATCGACGAGCCGCGCGATCAGCGGATGCTTGGGGTTGATTTCGAGGATGCGCTTGGCGCCCATGCCGGCGTGGAGCTGCTTATGCTGACGCAACAGCCGCTCCAAATGCATGTCGATGTCGCTCTCGTCGGCGACGAGGCAGACGGCGCTGTCGGTCAGCCGCTTCGAGGCCCGCACGTCTTTAACCGCATTGCCGAGGCTCAGTTTCAACAGCGCGATCAAGGAAGCGACATCGCCTTCGGGCTTTTCCTCGGCGGCCCCGTCCTTCTTTTCCTCGGGCGCGATCTTGTCGAGATCGGCGGCGCCGCGCGTCACCGATTTGAATTCCTTTTTCTGGTATTCGCCGATTGCCGGCATCCAGAATTCGTCGACCGGGTCGGTCAGCAGCAACACCTCGATGCCGCGGGCGCGGAAGCCTTCGAGTTGCGGGCTTTTTTTCAGGGCCTCGAGATTCTCGCCGGCGATGGTGTAGATCGCCTCCTGGCCCGGCTTCATGCGCTGGATGTAATCGTCGAGCGAAACGAGCTCGTCGCCCGCGGTCGAATGGAAGCGCGCGAGCGGCAGAATCTCGTCCTTGTGCTCGCGATCCTCGTAGATGCCTTCCTTCAGCACCGCGCCGAAATTTTCGGAGAACTTCGCGAATTCCGCCGGCTCGTCCTTCGCCTTCTTCGCGAGATCGCTTAAGACGCGGCCGGTGATCTGGCCGCGCATGCGGCGGAGCATCGGATTGTTCTGCAGCATCTCGCGGCTGACATTGAGCGGCAAATCCTCGCTGTCGACGATACCCGCGAGGAAGCGCAGATAAGGCGGCAGCAGCTCTTGCGCATCGTCCGTGATGAAGACGCGGCGCACATAAAGCTTCACATGATGCTTGCGTTGCGGATCGAAGAGATCGAACGGCTTGCTGCCCGGGATGAAGAGCAAGGTCGTGTATTCGTACGTGCCTTCGACCTTGTTGTGCAGGGTCAGCCACGGCTCGTCGAAAGCGTGCGCCACGTGGTGATAGAATTCCTTGTACTGATCGGCTGTGATATCGCTTTTCGGGCGCATCCACAGCGCCGAGGCGGCGTTGAGCGTCTCTTCCTTGCCGGCATGGTCGAGGACGATCGGCAAGGCAATATGGTCGGAGTATTTCTTGACGATCTGGCGAATGCGCGCGGGGTCGGCATATTCCTCGTCCGCCTCGTTGAGATGGAGGGTGATCGTCGTGCCGCGTTTCTCGCGCGTCGCCTCGTCGATGGTGAACTCGCCCTTGCCGTTCGAAACCCAGCGATGCGCGATCTCCTCGCCCGCCTTCTTCGAGATCACTTCGACCTCGCTCGACACCATGAAGGCGGAATAAAAGCCAACGCCGAACTGGCCGATCAGCGCGACGTCTTTCTTATTGTCGCCCGACAGTTCTTTGACGAAGGCCGCGGTGCCGGAGCGGGCGATGGTGCCGAGATTGTCGAT
>DATGLO010000571.1:0-8072 GCA_035294105.1 Allostellaceae bacterium | reverse complement strand
CGGCGCTCGCCAGCGCGGCGGTGTTCGGGCTTCCACATCGGCACCCCCTCGGCAAAGATTCGGGTGCCACACAAGGAATCACATCCGATTCATCCGACTCAACAACTTTCTGGATCGGCTCTAAAGGGTCCAATAATGTTTGCAGTGCTCTCATAACGCTTATCTCTGTTCACGAGCATCCTGCTGAAATGATAGAACGACAATAAAAACGCAAAGATCGCGACAACGAACGGAACAAGCAAAAGAACGCCCAACGATTGCAGGTATGCCGCGGGAGTGGACAATCAGTGCAAACCATCGTCGACAGCGACGTTCTCGGGCTTCAGCTTCAATCCTGACGCTTCGGCCTGTTGCAGGATGATGGTCGCGAAATCGTCGTCGACATGGCCGCGCGCGATGAGGCTTTGCACGAGCTCGCGCGTCAGCGCCGTCACCGGCATCGATGCGCCGAGATGCTCGGCCGCGTCGAGGCCGAGATCGAGGTCCTTCTTCAAGAGCACCGTCGTGAAGGTCGGCGCGAAGTCGAGATTGACCAGTGCCGGCGATTTGTAGCGGCTGAACACCGAGCCCATCACGCTGTTGTTGAGGAAATCGAGAAAGGCATGGCGCGGCACGCCGCCTTTCTCGGCCAGCACGGTTATTTCCGCGAGCGACTGGATGACGACGCCGAGCAGGACGTTGTGGCAGATCTTGACCAGCCGTGCGCGCTCGCCCTCGCCGACATAGCTCGCGCCCTTGCCCATGGCGTTGAGATAGGGCAGCGCCGTGTCGTAAGCGCCGCGCGGGCCCGAGACGACGAAGCTGAGCTTCCCCGCCTTCACCACCTTGGCATTGCCGCTGACCGGCGCGGCCAGCATCTCGACGCCGCGCCGCTTTGCCGCCGCGCGCACCTTGGCCGAGGCTTCCTCGGAAACCGTCGAGCTGTCGATGAGAATTTTCGGCTGCTGGCCGGCCGTGAGAACGCCGTTGGAACCGAGCGCGACTTCCTCGAGATCATGCGAGGCGGCAACGGTGACGAAGACGATGTCGCGGCCGGCGAGCGCCGCCGGGCTCTCGACGAGGCTACAGCCGCTCTTCGCCAGCGGCTCGGCCTTGGCGCGGGTGCGGTTCCACACCGCGACATCGGCGCCGGCCTTGGCGAGGCGCTCGGCCATCGCATAGCCCATGCGGCCGCCGGCCCCGATCCAGCCGATCTTGTGCGCCTTTAAATCGGATGCCATGGTCGCGCGCTCCCTTCAATGGTTTATCGAAAGCTCTAGCCGCATGGCCGAAACGCTTCAACCCCTCGCCAATCCGCTCTACCCGCCCGAGCTGCCGCCGCGACTGCGGCACATCATGGAGGCGCGCTATCCGCGCTTCTCCGCCGCCGAGATGCAGCGCCGCCGCAAGATGCTGGCGGAGCTGATGGCCGCGGCCGGCGTCGACCACGTCCTGATCTACGGGGCCAACCGCGCCGGCAATGCCGTGGCTTATTTCGCGCATTGGCCGACAACGACCGAAGCGAGCCTGATCGTTTCGCCCGGCGAGCGCGACAAGCTCTACATCCAGTATCACAACCATGTCGCCCTCGCGAAGGAGATCGCGAGCGAAGCCGATGTCGAATGGGGCGGCGATTTCGGCATCGCTGCGGCGATTGCCGAATTGGAGCGCCGCGGCGCCAAGCGCGACAAGGTCGGCTTCATCGGACCGCTGTCTTATCGCCTCCATGCGCAATTCGTCGAAAAATTCGGCAAGGTTACCGATCTCGGCCAAGCCTATATGCAGCGCCGCCTCTATAAATCGGACGAAGAGATCGAGTGGTATCGCCTCGGCGCGCTGATGTCGGATCGCGGCCTTGCCGGCTTGCGCGGCGCCATCCGTCCCGGCGCGACCGAGCGCGAGCTGGGCGCGGCGATCGAGGCGATGTATCTGCCTTACGGCGTCGTCAACGTCATCCATTTCATCGGCACGACATCGATGGCCGCGCCCGATTGCTGCGTGCCGCGGCAATTCCCCTCGACGCGCCGGCTCGCCAAAGGCGACGTCGTCTTCACCGAGATCAGCGCCGCCTTCTGGGATTATTCCGGCCAGGTGCTCAGGAGCTTCACCGTCGATGCCGAGCCGACGCCGCTCTATCGCGATCTGCACAAGGCGGCCGATGCCGCCTTCGATGCGATCGCTGCGGTGCTGCGCGAAGGCGCGACGCCGGCCGATGTCGTCGCGGCCTCGGCCGTGATCGAGGAAGCCGGCTTCACCACCGACGACGATGTCATGCACGGTTATGGCGGCGGCTATCTGCCGCCGATCATCGGCTCGAAAAGCCGGCCCGCTCCCGACTTGCCGAAGCTGACGTTCAAGGCGGGGATGATGGTGGTGATCCAGCCCAATGTGATCAGCAAAGACGGCAAGGCCGGCGTTCAGACCGGCGAATGCGTGCTCGTCACCAAGACCGGGATCGAGCGGCTGCACACCGCGCCCAGGGGATTTGTGCGCGTCTAATTTGCGCCGTCATTGCGAGGAGGCCCGGAGGGCCGACGCGGCAATCCAGCGATCACGCATGGCGTTGTTGCTCTGGATCGATTCGCCTTCATCCCGAGCGTGTCGAGGGACGCTCGCAATGACGACCGAAATTTAATACGGATTCGCGATCGGCAGCTCTTCCGCCGGATAGAGCGTGATCACCTTCGCGCCGTTCGGCGTGCAAACAACTTCTTCCTCGATGCGGGCGGCGGAATAGCCGTCCGCGGCCGGGCAGTAGGTTTCGAGCGCGAAGACCATGCCGGCCTTGATCTCCATCGGATCGTCGAAGGAGTTGAGCCGCGAGATGATCGGCCGCTCGTGCAGGCCGAGGCCGAGCCCGTGGCCGAACAAGAGGCCGAACGCCTCCATTTCGCTGGTGAAGCCGATCTCCTCGGCTTTGGGCCAGCACGCGGCGATCTTGTCGGTCGAGACGCCGGGCTTTACCAGCGCGATCGCGGCATCGATCCATTCGCGCGCTTTCTTGTAGGCATCTTTCTGCGCATCGGTGGCGCGGCCGACATTGAAGGTGCGGTAATAGCAGGTGCGATAGCCGTTATAGCTTTGGATGATGTCGAAGAAGGCCTGATCGCCGGGGCGGATGAGGCGATCGGTGAAGTTATGCGGATGAGGCGAGCAGCGCTCGCCCGAGATCGCGTTGATCGCCTCGACATCGTCGGAGCCCAATTCGTAAAGCCGCTTGTTCGCCAGCGCCACGACCTCGTTCTCGCGGATGCCCGGCTTCAGATGCTCGGCAATGGTTTGATAGCAGCCATCGACCAGCCCCGCCGACATGTTCAAAAGCGAGATTTCATCGGCGCTTTTTTGTTCGCGCGCATCGAGCATCACCTGCTGCCCGTCGCGCACTTTGAGCCCGACCTCTTGCAGCTCGAACAGCATCGCCGGCTCGACGACATCGACGCCGACCGGCTGATCGGCGACGCCATGCTCTTTGAGGATCGATTTGATCTCCTCTGCCGCCGAGCGCATCAGCCCGATCTTCGGATGGATCGCCCCGCGCAGGCCGAGCATGCCGGCATGACAATTATGCTGCGGCAGCCAAGGCGCATAGAGCCGATGGTGCTTCGCCGCCGAGCCGAAATCCCAAAGATGCGGCTCGCTGTCGCCGGCGAGGAGCGCGTAGCGCGTGAACTTGTCGCGCGCCCAATTGCCGATGACCGTCGAGGTCATGTAGCGGATGTTGTACTGATCGAAAACCAACAGCGAGCCGAGCCCTGATTTCGCCAGCGCCTGCCGCGTGCGCCCGAGGCGATAGCGATGGAGGCGGCGAAAATCGATGCGCTCTTCGAAATCGACGGCGCTCGGGCCCAGGGCCATGATCGGCCGCGTCCAATCGTGGCGCGGATCGACATCGCTCGGCGATACGATCTTGGGTTCGGGCTTCTTCGTCGCCATCGGCATTTCTCCCTCGGCCTCGTGTGGTGAATAGACCGGCAAGCAGCGGGGCAAGATCGTCCGCGAGCAAGCGCTAGTCTCGTACTTCGTCGCGGCGATACCATGGCAGGTATCGCCGCGTCGCTTCGTTGATCAGCGCATCGCAGCCGACGCCGAACGCCGCCAGCACCAGCACCGCGACGAAAGCTTCGTTGTGGTGAAAGGTGCGCGAATTGAAGAGAATAAAATAGCCCAGGCCCGGGATCGCGGTGAAGAATTCGGCGACGACCGCGCCGATGAGCGCGCGGCCCGCGGCGAGCCGCAGCCCCGCGAGGAAATAGGGCATGGCTGCGGGCAGCACGATGTCGAACAAGACGCGCCAACGGCCGGAGCGGAAAGAGGCCGCGACTTCGAGGTACTCGCGCGGCACGGCGCGCGCGCCGTCGGCGACGTTCAGCACGATCGAGAACAGCGCAGCGAAGACAATGGTCGCGAGCCGGGCCGCGCCGGTATAGCCGAACCACAGCGACACCAGCGGCAGCACGACGATCATCGGGAGCGTGTAGCCGGCATTCACATATTGGCGCAGGGCGCGGTCGGCGAGCGTGCTTTGGCCGATCAAAAGGCCCAGCGCCGTACCGACGACAAGCGCGATCACCAGCCCTTCGGCGACCGCGGCCAGGGTGATCCCGCAGCTGAGGAGGAAGGTCGGATCGGTGGCGATGCGCGGGATCGCCAGGGCGATGCCGATGGGGGTCGCGACATAGGCCGGCGCGAAAGCGCGTACCGTGATCTGCCAAACGAGCATGATCGCAATTCCGGCCCATAGCCGCGGCCAGAAGCTGCCCTGTTCGCGCGCTGTATCGATCGCCGCGGCGCTCATCACACCCGCCAGCGGGCAAAACGCCGCTCGAGCGCGTGGCCGAGCCACATCAGCACGAGGCCCAGCGCCATGATCACCAGCGTCGCCGCGAGCACGCCGGCCGTGTCGAAATTTTGCGACGCGCTCATGATGAGCTGGCCGAGACCGGTCGAGCTCAGGAAGAACTCGGCGGCGATCATGCCGACCAAGGCGCGGCCGATCGCTTGACGCAGGCCTGTCATGGTGTAGGGCAAGGTGTACGGCACCATCACGTCGCGCCACAGCGCCCATTCGTCGGACCGGAAAGAGCGCGCGACCTCGATTAGCTCGGGCTTCAGGCTACGCGCGCCCTCGACCGTGTTGTAGAGAATCGGAAAAACGGCGAAGAGAAATACGACCAACACCTTGGGCGCGAAGCCGAAGCCCATGAGCGACAGGATGAAGGGAATAAGCGCGACCAGGGGCGTCGCATAGGCGGTCATAATGTAGACATCGAACGCGCGCCGCAGCACCGCAACCCGCGCGAGCAGCAAGCCGATCGGCGCGCCGACCAGCAGCCCCGCCGCCAACCCGGTCGAGAAGATCGCGAGCGAGCTCAGCGTTTGCTGCAGCAGCTCGCCGGAGCGCGCGAGCTGCCATAGCGTCACCAGCGTCTCGGAGAACGGCACCAGGAAGGCGGCGTTGGTGTGACGGCCGACCAGCTCCCAAAGCGCGAGGCCTGCCGCAAAGCTGAGCAGCGGCGGCGCATAGCGCGCCGCCAAGCTACCTTCCCGACTCATCGGCGATCAGTGCACCATCGCCGCGGCATCGTGCCAAACGGTGCGATCGACCAAGCGGTCGTAGGTCGGCGGTGTCTTGCCCTCCTTGATGTTGCCGGTCTTGACCTGATCGTCGATCACCGCCTCGATCTTTTTTTGATCGAGCCCGTCGTCCTTTTCGCTCCAGAAATCGATGCCATTGAAGAGCTTCAGCGCTTCCTTCGAGATCGCGAGGTTATGGCCGGTAATCGTGCCGATCTGCGCGACCGTATCGGCATTCTTGGGGTCGGCCATGTAGCGCACCGCCGCGATAAGCCCAGCGACGGTCTTGACGATGGCGTCGCGCTTTTGCGCGAGCCGGTCGCGGCGCACTTCGAGCAGGTCGTAATGGCTGATCGGCACCGCTTGCTTCAAGGTCATGACGATCTTGACCTTCTTGCCTTGGCTTTCGATCACCGGCACATCGTCGAGATGCAGCACGCCATAGCTGATCTGTCCCGCGATCATCGCCGGCGCGGTATTGGAGCCGAGCGGCACCTGCTGCACGTCATTGATCGTCAAATGGCAACCGCCGATCAACATGTCCTTGAGCGCCAGCGAGCGCGCTCCGCCAGGCGTATCGACACCGATTTGCTGACCTTTCAGATCGGCGCAGCTCGCCTTCTCCGGGTTTGTCGTACCGATCGACCAATCCGGATTGGGCAGGCCGTAGATGCCGACGACGTCGGCATTGGCGTTCGCGATCTGATCGATGGTCAGCGCGGTCGGCACGAGCGCGAGATCGGCGTCGCCGGCGAGCACCGCGCGCGAGCCAGCGGCGCCGGTGTCGAATTGGCGCAACGTGACGTTGGCGCCGTATTTTGTGAAAAAGCCCTGCTTATCGGCGACATAAGCAAACACGGCGAGATAGATCGGCGGCACGCCCGGCAGGGCGAACACGACGTTGGGCACATCCGCCGCTCGCGCCGGCGATGCCGCGGGCACGGTAAAGGCGCTCGCCAACAACGCAGCGGCTATCATGGTTTTTTTGATCATCGCCGTTTTCCCAAGTTGCTAGTTCTCGACCACGAATTCGGCACGTCGCGCCTCGCTCATGAGGTTGCTCCACACCTGCTCGCGCAATTCCGAAAACCGCGGCAGGCTGAGCGTATCACGGCTGCGCGGCCGCGGCAGATCGATCGCGATGTCCTGATCGACGCGGCTCGGCCGACCTTTCAGGACGACAACGCGATCCCCCATCAGCACCGCCTCTTCGATCGAATGGGTGACGAAAAGCATCGTCGTCGGCTGTTTTTGCCAGATGCGCAACAGCTCGAATTGCAGGATTTCGCGCGTTTGCGCGTCGACAGCGGCGAAAGGCTCGTCCATCAACAAGACGGTCGGTTCGATGGCGAGGGCACGCGCCAGGCCGCAGCGCTGCTGCATGCCGCCGGAGATCTGATAGGGATAAGCCTGCTCGAAGCCGGCGAGGCCGACGAGGCTGATGAAAGCCGGCACGCGGCGCGCGATCTCGCCCGGGCTCGCGCCGGCCATGCGAAGCCCGTACGCGACGTTGTCGTAGACCGTCTTCCACGGGAAGAGGCCGAAATGCTGAAACACCATCGCAACGCCGGGTGGCGGCGCGGCGACGCGGCGGCCGTCGATCGTGATCTCGCCTTCGCACGGGATAAGCCCGTCGATGCAGCGCAGCAGCGTGGTCTTGCCGCAACCCGACGGGCCGACCAGCGCGACGATCTCGCGCGCGGCAAGGTCGAGATCGACGCCCGAGAAGACGGTGAGCCCGCCATATTTCTTCGTGAGCCCGCGCGCGCGGATATGGCCGGCATCGGCCGGGCGCGGCGATGCGATGACGGGCGCGACATCGGTCATTTCGCGGTCGAGGATGCCCTTTCGCGGAGGCCTGGCGCCGACTTCGCCCAGTAATCGGCGCGCGCCTTGCTCCGCGCGAGCGCCTCGGCGGTCTCGAAGCCGGGCGCCATCGACGCAGCGGAGCCGGCGAGGACTTGATGGTGCTCGATATTCAGCGTTCTGAGCCAGCGTTGCTGGCCCATGGTGATCGCGACGAAATAGCCGAGCTCGACGATCTGCGGCTCGGTGAAATGCCGCTTCAGCCGCGCCCAGAGCGCATCGTCGGCTTCGAGATCCCAGGTGATCGCCTCGGTATAGGCGAGCGCGGCCTTCTGCCGCTCGTCGTATTTTGACGACTTCTCGAAATCGAGCAGGTCCTTGTAATCGGCTTCGACCAAGCCTTGCTTGGCCGATTTCACCGATCGCTGATTGCCGCAATATTCGCATTTGACCGAACGCGAGACGTAGACGCGGCACAGCTCCTTGATCGCATGATCCATGACGCCGTTGCGAAAGACGGCGTCCCAGGTATTGGCAAAGGACCAGAACGCCGCCGGCACATGAGCCCGGATCGCCTGGCTTTCAGGGCGCGGCGTGCCCTCGCGGGCACAGCGGTCGAACTCCGCCAGCATGTCCCGATCGGTAATCGTCGCCGGATCGACGTAGCTGATCCGCTGCTCGCGCCTCTCTTCGGCCATGCGTATCTCCCTGCC
>DATGLO010000570.1:0-3678 GCA_035294105.1 Allostellaceae bacterium | reverse complement strand
GCGTACGCCAGACAAACAGCAGCGGCCGCCAGCCAAACGGGAATTTCACCTCGTTCGTCGGCGCGCGATGGTTTACCGGCGGCACGCTCATCAGATAAGCGTAAAGATCGCTCGCATCCTGATCCGTGATGTCGGTGAAGGACGTGAACGGAAAGACCGGAAACATGTAGGCGCCATGCTCGTTGATGCCCTGGCGCAGCGCGCGCTTGAATTGGTCTTCCGTCCAATTGCCGATACCGGTTGTTTTGTCGGGCGTGATGTTCGGCCCGTAAAAGGTGCCGAACGGCGTCTCGATCGGCGGCCCGCCGGCCAGCGGCGCGCCCTTGTTCTTCTTGTCGGTGTGACAGGCGCCGCAGTCGGCCGCGAGCGCGAGGTATGCGCCACGCGTGATCGCGGCCTCATCCGCCGCATGCGCGGGCGCGCTGCCGCCGCGGCAAGCGAACAGAGCCAGGAAAGCAAGAAGGACCAGGACGCGGACCGGCGCCATGGCCCTCCTCATACAGGAAAGCGCCAAAAGGAACTAGGGATCAGGAACGCTTCAGCGGGAGGCGGTAAGCGTTATGACAGGCGCCGCAGCCGGTCTTGCCCAGATCGGCCAGGTCGTCGCCGACCGTTTGCTTGTCGCCCGTCTTCAGGTCGGCGGCGAGCTTTTGCTCGGCGGTGCCGAGCGCAGAGCGAATTGCCGCCACTTTATCCTTTTCCGTCCAGATTTCCGGTTTCGCATTGGTCTTGCCCGGAAAATCCGCCGCGCTCGTGCCCGGCACGAACAGCCCGTCGATCTTCGGCTGGCGCGCGACCAGATCGTCGGCTGCTTTTTGCGCCGCGGCCTGATCGGCGTTGCCCTTGGTATAATCCGTGATCGTCTTCACATCGGCGCCTTGCGCCTTCATGAAGTCCTGACGCGTCTTGATCGCCGCAAGCTTGTCGCTTTGCTGGGCGAAGACGCTCATCGTGCCGGCGGCAACGAAGGCTGCGATGCCCGCCGCCAGCATTCCTCTATAGGCGAGATTTTTCATTGGTACCCCTGTACGAACAACTCGGACAGGGAATGATAGGCAAGCCGCGCCCGCACCCGAGTCACGTTTACGTGAATCAGATGAGCCCCAGTTCGAGCTTCGCTTCTTCGGTCATGCGGTCTTTGTCCCAAGGGGGCGTCCACACCAGTTTCACGCGCACGTCATTGACGCCTTCGACGCCTTCGACCGCTTCCTTGACCTGGCCGGGCATTTCGCCGGCGACCGGGCAAGCCGGCGCCGTCAAGGTCATCTCGATATAGACGACGCCGTCCTTGTTCGCGATCAGCTCGTAAATGAGGCCGAGATCGACGATGTTGACCGGAATCTCCGGATCGCGCACGGTCTTCACCGCTTCGAGCACGCGCTCGACGAGGGCCGGATCGTTCTCGGTCGCGGACGGACGCTCCGGCTCGGGCATCGGCGCGCCGCCGCCCGCCACGGGATCGCTCGGCGAATTCTGGAATGCGAACGGATCGTCTTCGACGGTCATGGTCTACTCGGTCTTCACGGTCGCGCCGACGCCGCCGTTCTTCAGCGCGGCCTCGAAAGCATGCCAAGCGAGGGTCGCGCATTTGACGCGTGCCGGATAGGCCTTCACGCCTTCGAGCGGCGCGAGACGATCGAGATCGTCTTGCAGCTTTTCCTCGACCGCCGGCACGTCGCCGCCGGTCACTTCGGCATGGAACGCCTTAAACAGCTCGTCCGCTTCTTTGAGCGTCTTGCCCTTGAGCACTTCGGTCATCAGCGACGCCGACGCGGTCGAGATCGCGCAGCCGCGGCCTTCGAAGCTGACGTCCTTGATCTTGTCCCCTTCGAGATCGAGAAAAACGGTGACGCGATCGCCGCAGAGCGGATTGTGGCCATGGGCGAAATGCGAGGGATGCTCCATCTTATGGAAGTTTCGCGGCTTGCGGCCGTGATCCAAGATTATGTCCTGATAAAGCTCGCGCGATTTCATCGTCAATGCCTCAACCCGCAAACATCTTCTGCGCCGCCTTGATCGCTTCGGCAAGCGCATCGACGTCGCTCTCGTCGTTGTAAACACCGAAAGAGGCGCGCGTCGTCGCGGCGAGATCGAGCTTATCCATCAGCGGCTGCGCGCAGTGATGGCCGGCGCGCACCGCGACCTTGTGCTGATCGAGGATGCTCGCGACATCGTGCGGATGCACGCCGTCGATCGAGAAAGATAGGATGCCGAAACGGTGCTGGCCCGCCGGCGCGAGGCGCACGCCGGGCAGCTGCGCGAGCTTGGCGATGCCGTAGTCGGTGAGCGCCGCCTCATGCGCCTCGATCGCGGCGAGGCCGAGCCCATCGATGTAATCGAGCGCGGTCGCAAGGCCAATCGCGCCCGAGATGTCGGGCGTGCCGGCTTCGAATCGCGCCGGCGGATCCTGAAACGTCGTTTTCTCGAAGGTGACGTTGAGGATCATGTCGCCGCCCGCTTGCCAAGGCGGCATCGCCTGCAGCAGCTCGCGCTTGCCGTAGAGCACGCCGATGCCGGTCGGGCCATAAGTCTTGTGGCCCGAGAAGACATAGAAATCGCAATCGATGGCGCGGACATCGACCTTCATGCGCGGCGCCGCCTGGCAGCCGTCGATGAGGAACTTCGCGCCTTTCGCATGCGCCATCTTGGCGATGGTCGCGACCGGCACCAGCGCGCCCGTCGCATTGGCGAGATGTGTCACCGCGACCATCTTGGTCTTCGGCCCGATCAGCGCCTCGAGCGCGGCAAGATCGAGCCCGCCGGTGGCGTCGATCGGCGCGACCTTCAAGGTAAAGCCGATGCGGTCGCGCAAGAGCTGCCACGGCACGATATTGGCGTGATGCTCGAGCTCGGTGATCAGCACCTCATCGCCGGGCTTCAGGAACGTCGCGCCCCAGCTTTGCACGACGAGGTTGATGCCCTCGGTCGCGCCGCGGACGAAGACGACCTCGCTGTCATGCGCGGCGTTGAGAAATTTAGCGGCGCGCCCACGGGCGTTCTCGTAAAGCTCGCTCGACTTGGCGCTGAGGCGGTAAACGCCGCGATGCACATTGGCATAATCGGTGCGATAGAAATCGCCGACACGATCGATCACGACGGCAGGCTTCTGCGCGCTCGCCGCGCTGTCGAGGAAAACGAGGCCCGGGTTGCTGGCAAAAATCGGGAAGTCGCGCTTCACCCGGCGCGGATCGAATCCCAGAGCTTTGATGTCTGCCGCCGCTTTCACGATGCGTCCTTACCGAGCCAGCGCTGCACATGGCCGAGAAGATGCGCGCGCAAGGCCAAATCGCCTTCGATCTTATCGATTGCGTCGGCGGCGAAAGCCTCGATCAGCATGCGCCGTGCCTCCGGCGCCGGAATGCCGCGCGCTTCGAGATAGAACAGCGCCGCTTCATCGAGATCGCCGACCGTTGCGCCATGGCTGCATTTGACGTCGTCGGCCAAAATTTCAAGCTCGGGCTTGGTATCGACATTGGCGCGCGCGCTGAGCAGCAGATTCTTGTTGAGCTGATTGGCGTCGGTCTTCTGCGCGCCCTCGCGCACCGCGATCTTGCCGAGGAACACGCCATGCGCGCGCTCGTCGACGACGCCCTTGAAGACCTCGTTGGTCGTGCATCTGGGCGACGCATGATCGACGAAGGTCGCGTTGGTCGCTTCCTGTTCGCCTTTGAGAAGATA
>DATGLO010000569.1:0-2944 GCA_035294105.1 Allostellaceae bacterium | reverse complement strand
AAAGCTTTCGAGCCAGGTCGCCGGTCTCATCCGCTGTAACGATCTCTCGCGTATCGCGTCGGGCGAGTTCATCGCCTTCGGCCCCAATTGCGGCGGCCGCGACGATATCACGATGAAAGAGCACGGCGCGCCGATTGACGAGGTGATCCCCGCCGATTTCGCGGCCGAGCGCTATTACTACGCGACCTTGCCGAAGAATTCGGGCGATCCCAACGCCGCGAAGCTTTTTGTGCTCTTCCTCGAGAGTCCGAAAGGGCAAGAGCTGGTGTGGGAAGGCACTAAAACCGATCTTCACACCTATCCCGAATCGCATTTTGCCAAAGTGATCGACGCCTACCGGAAGAGCGGCATCAAATTCCAGGAATTCACCGTCGACTGGTTCATGCACCATCCGGAAGCGCTCGACGGGCAGCGCAAAGCTGTGCCGATTCTTGCCGGGCGCTGATCCGATCCTTAGATAAAACGCGAGGAGCGGCGATCATGCCCTTGGATGCAGGCGAAGGATACGGACGGCGGCCGTCACGCAATGTGCTCGGCGGAACACTCGAGAATTGCTCGCTGAAGCCGATGACCGGGTTTTTCCGCAACGGCTGCTGCGACACCGGCGTCCAGGACGTCGGCAGCCACACCGTATGCATCGTGGCAACGGCCGAATTCCTCGCCTTCTCGAAATCGCGCGGTAACGACCTCTCGACACCGATGCCCGAATATGGCTTTCCCGGCCTGGTCCCCGGCGATCGCTGGTGCCTCTGCGCGCCGCGCTGGCAAGAGGCGCTCGAAGCCGACAAGGCGCCGCGCGTCGTTCTGCGCGCGACGCATGAGGGCGCACTCGATTACTGCTCGCTCGCCGATTTGAAGCGCTATGCGATCGACCTCGCTTGATCGAGAGGGGCTTCGGAGGCGGCCGGACGCCGGTAAAACTCGTTCATCGCCGTCTCGGTCCGTGCCGAAGCGCAACCGCGCGGCTTGTGCGCCGCACTTGGTGCGACGCACAAGACCGCGTTTCCTTAGCCTTTGACCGGCGGCGGCACCGGGTCGGTCGGGGGCGGCGGAATGGCCTCCGGCGGCTTCTCGACCGGCGGTGGAATCTCAGGACTGGGCGGCACCGGTGTCGGGTTACCCGGCGGTTGCGGTACGCCCATATCCTGCACGTGATAGCGACGACTCATTTATCGTTATGCTTGTCGACCATGTCGCGAGCTTTGTCTTTGACACCGCCGACCGCGTTCTGCACTTTGCCTTCGGCCTTCTTCGCCGCGCCTTCGCCCTCTGTCTTCTTGTCGCCGAGCGCCTTGCCGGCCGCTTCCTTGACGGCGCCGCCCGCCTGTTTTGCGGTACATTCGACGCGATTCTTGTCCATGGTTGGCTCCTCTCTGTTGAACCGAGAGGCAGACATGGCGCTCGAATCGTTCGGCTTTGTGGCGGTATCGCGATTTGAATGCGCCGCTAAAGCGTTGCTTTAAGCGCGAAAGCGCGGGAATAACCGCAGCGCGTTTCCGCGATTGATGGCATCGAGGTCCGTCGCCGAGAAACCGTATCTGTCGAGCGCATTGGCGGTCGCCGGCACCGGCACGAACGGATAATCGGTGCCGAAAAGGACCTGCGAGATCGGCGCCATGGCCAAAAGCGCCGATATCGTCCGCGGGTTGACGACGCTCGCTAAGTCGTAATGTAGACGTTGCAGGATCGCGAAAACGCCGTCGGGGGTGCCCGCTTTGAGATTGGGCGCGGAGTTGCGGAAGGTCTGCAACCGATCGGCGAGCAGCGAAATGGTGCCGCCGGCATGCGAAAAGATGAATCGGATGTCGGGATAGCGCGCGAACGTGCCGTTCGCCAAAAGGCTGGCGATCGCGCGCATCGTATCGGTGAAGAGCTCGACGGTCGAAACCGGCACGCCGGTCGCGAGATTGACGCAGCAATTGGGCGCGGTCGGATGGATATAGACCACGGCGTTGCGGCGATTGAGCTCCTGGAACACCGCGTCGAAGGCCGGATCACCCGGCCATTTATCGCCGTAAGAGCTGAGGAGGCACACGCCGTCGGCTTTGAGCGTGCCGAAGACATATTCGATCTCTTTAAGACTGCCGTCGCGGTCGGGTAGCGGCAGCGCGCCGAAAAAGCCGAAGCGCGCGGGGAAATCGCGCACCATCCTGGCGGCGTAGTCATTGCAGAGCCGGGCGAGGCTGCGACCCTCTTCGATATCGCCGAACCAAATGCCTGGCGTCGAGATCGAGACGATGGCGCTGGCGATACCGGCCTTGTCCATCTCCTCGATCGAATGCTGCGGTGTCCATTGCAGCGAGGCGAGATTCGACGTGACGGCGAGCACGCGGTCATGCTCGCGCGCGACGTAATCGGGCGGCCAGATGTGATGATGCACATCGATGCGGCGCGGATTGGTCTGCGCCTGTTGTGCGACAGCCGGTCCTGCCGCGAGGCTTGCCGCGATCGCGCCAAGCGCGGTGAGAGCTTCGCGCCGGTTTATCATCGTCTTCGTCGTTCCTATGTCGCCACGACCGCGAGTTGGCGCACCGCCGGCAAATCCTCGGCGATGGTGCGCCAACTCTCGCCTTCGTCGTCGGATTGCAGGACGGCGCCGCGACCCGCGGTGCCGAAAGCATAGCCGCGCGCCACTTCGCCGGCGCCGGCAAAAACGGTTCGCGGCTTGGCCGGATGCGGCCGCAGCGACCAGATCATCGGCCCCATCTCCTCGGGCAGGCCTTGGCCCGCGCCGATGCGGCGCCAGCTGCGCGCGCCGTCGTCGCTGCGATAGAGCGCGGTACGCGCGCCGGCGACGCCCTTGTGCCAGACGCCGTCGCCCTTCGTGGCCGGCCAGCGCACCGGCGATCCGTCGGCCGTGCAAACGAGCAGCGACGGTATCTCGCCGCGCCGCGCGGGCAGCACCATCATCTCGTGGAAGTAATCGCGCTCGCAGCCATTCTCG
>DATGLO010000568.1:0-3637 GCA_035294105.1 Allostellaceae bacterium | reverse complement strand
TGTATGCCGGCCGGCCTTGGACGTTGCGCCAATATGCCGGGTTCTCGACCGCCGAGGAATCGAACGCGTTCTATCGCGAGAATTTGCGGCAAGGGCAGCATGGGCTCTCGGTTGCTTTCGATCTCGCGACCCATCGCGGCTATGACAGCGATCATCCGCGCGTCGTCGGCGATGTCGGCAAGGCCGGCGTCGCGATCGACAGCGTCGAGGACATGAAGATCCTCTTCGACGGCATTCCGCTCGAGAAGATGAGCGTCTCGATGACCATGAACGGCGCGGTGCTGCCGGTGCTCGCCGCCTTCATCGTCGCGGGCGAAGAGCAGGGCGTGCCCGCCGAGAAGCTCTCGGGCACGATCCAGAACGACATCCTCAAAGAGTTTATGGTGCGGAACACATATATATATCCGCCCGAACCGTCGATGCGCATTGTCGCCGATATCATCGACTTCACGGCGAAACGCATGCCGCGCTTCAATTCGATCTCGATCTCCGGCTATCACATGCAGGAAGCGGGCGCGACTTGCGTGCAAGAGCTCGCTTTCACCTTGGCCGACGGCATCGAATATGTGCGCGCGGCGCTATCGCGCGGCCTCAAGGTCGACGATTTCGCGCCGCGGCTGTCGTTCTTCTTTTGCCTCGGCATGAATTTTTTCATGGAGGTGGCAAAGCTGCGCGCGGCGCGGTTGCTCTGGGCGAAGTTGATGCAACAATTTTCGCCGCAGAACCCGGCCTCGCTGGCGCTGCGCGTTCATTGCCAGACCTCGGGCGTCAGCCTCACCGAGCAGGACCCTTACAACAACATCGTCCGCACCGCGATCGAGGCGATGGCCGGCGTCCTCGGGGGCACCAATTCGCTGCACACCAATTCCTTCGACGAGGCCCTCGCTTTGCCGACGGAATTCGCCGCGCGAATCGCGCGCAACACGCAGCTCATCCTCGCCGAGGAAGCGGGCCTCACCCATGTCGTCGACCCCCTGGGCGGCAGCTATTTCGTCGAAAGCCTGACGCATTCGGTCGCGGCGGCGGCCGAGCAGCTCATCGCCGAGGTCGAGGCGATGGGCGGCATGGTCAAGGCGATCGAGGCCGGCATGCCGAAATCGAAGATCGAGGAAGCGGCGGCGCGGCGCCAGGCGCGGATCGATCGCGGCGAGGATGTGATCGTCGGCGTCAACAAATATCGCGTTGACGAACCTGCGCCGGTCGAGGTGCGGACGATCGACAACAGCGCCGTGCGCGAGCGCCAGATCGCGCGGCTGAAATCCGTCCGCGCCGCGCGCGATGCGGCAAAGGTTGAGGCGGCGCTCAAGGCGCTTGGGGAAGCGGCGCGGAGCGGGCACGGAAATCTCTTGGAGCGCGCGGTCGAGGCGATGCGCGCGCGCGCGACGGTGGGCGAGGTCTCGAAGGCGCTCGAAGAAGCCTTCACGCGCCATCAAGCGACGACGCGCCTCGTCTCGGGAATCTATGGCGCCGAATATGCCGACGATGCCGATTACGCCCAGGTTCAAAGCGAGATCGCGGCTTTCGCGAAGGACGAAGGGCGCGCGCCGAAGCTGCTGGTCGCGAAGCTCGGCCAGGACGGGCATGACCGCGGCGCCAAGGTGATCGCGACCGCCTTCGCCGATTTGGGCTTCGCGGTCGAGATCGCGCCGCTCTTCCAGACGCCGGACGAGGCGGCGAAGCAAGCCGTGCAGCGCGATGTCGATGTCATCGGCGTCTCGAGCCTCGCCGCCGGGCATCTGGCGCTCGTGCCGCAACTGATCGCGGCACTCGAAGCGCAGGGCGGCGCGCATATCCGGGTCGCGCTCGGCGGCGTCATCCCGCCGCAGGATTACAAGCCGCTGAAAGAAGCGGGGGTCGGCGCGATCTTCGGCCCGGGCACCAACATCCTCGCCGCCGCACGCGAAATCCTAAAACTCATTCAGAGCCAGCGCGCAGTGGCTTAGAAAGCTCCATCACGGAAAATTGCTGCGCGCGGGCCAAGAACCGGGACCGTCATTCTCCCAGAAGCCGATCTCTTGCCGCGATCATTGGCGCCATCAAGCGTCATCGAAGCGGTAGGTCGCATAGATCACGACGACTTCCGCACTCTTGTCCCCGTCTCGGTTTTCCGAGGCCATCGCTTCTTCATCCGTCCATGTTCCTCCACCGGATTGGCTTTGCGGTTTCGCGGCTCGTCGGACCAGTTCGGATTGTATTTGCGCAGCTTCGCCATGGCGTTGCCTTGACAACCAAGAATATGTACGCTAACAGCGTTCGATAATATCAACGGGCTGTGCCAAGCGTGCTACATTATGCACGCTGCGCGCGTTCAACGGGATCGGTTCAGGCGGCAACCAGATGCGCGCGCAAACCTGAAAATTCTCCACACAAAGCCAATTTCGCGGGGCCGATCAGGAACTTGGGTTTTGGTATCGCGAAAGCGAAGGCAATGCCGCAACCGCGCGAGTCGCGATCAATCTGCGGCGAGGCTGCCGCTATCCCTCTGTCTCGCTAGAGAAATCCGCGCTAAGAAGCGTCTCGTTCGCGAATGGCCATCCTCTTCCTCATCGTCTTCATCGATCTGGTCGGCTTCGGGATCGTGATCCCGCTGCTGCCTTACTACGCGCTCCATTTCCAGGCGACGCCGCTGGAATTGACCAGCCTGATGGCGTGCTTTTCCTTCGCCCAGTTCTTCGCCTCGCCCTTTTGGGGGCGGCTTTCGGATCGCGTCGGCCGCAAGCCGATCCTGATGGTGAGCCTCGGCTGCTCGGTGCTCTCTTATATCTGGCTCGGCATGGCGAACGCGCTCTGGATGCTGTTCGCGGCGCGGCTTCTGGCCGGCGCCGGCGCCGGCAACATCTCTTCCGCCCAGGCCTACATCACCGACAAGACCGATGAGGCGAACCGGGCCAAGGGCATGGGCATGATCGGCGCGGCTTTCGGTTTGGGCTTCACCTTCGGCCCGGCGATCGGCGGCCTTTTGGCCGGCGCCAACCCGACTGCGGCGAGCCTCGCGCGGCCCGCTTTCGCTGCCGCCTGCCTTTCCTTCATCGCGCTCGTGACGGCGCTCGTGCTGCTGAAAGAGAGTCTCGCGCCGGGCAATCGCACGAGCGGCGGCGTGCGGCCGAGCCGTCTCGCGCTGGCGCAGGACGCGTTCACCCGGCCCGGGCTGCGCCACCTTATTATCTTGTTCTTCCTGACGACCACCGCCTTCGCCGGCCTCGAATCGACCTTCGCGCTCTGGGCGAACAGCCTTTTCGGCTGGGGGCCCTTACAAGTCGGCTGGATCTTCTTCTTCGTCGGGCTGGTGCTCGCGGCGGTGCAGGGCGGCCTCGTCGGCCGGCTGACCAAGCGTTTCGGCGAGGCGCGACTCGCGACCTATGGGGCGGTGCTCCTGACCGTCGGCCTCGCGATCCTGCCGTTCAGCGCTGGCCTCGGCGTGGTGCTGGTCGTCATGGCGATTCTGTCGATCGGCCTCGGCATCCTCAATCCGGCCGTCACCAGCCTCGTCTCGCAAGAAGCCGGCGGCGACGAGCGCGGCGGCATTTTGGGCGTCAACCAGTCGGGCCAAAGCCTCGCGCGCATCTTGGGGCCCTTGATCGCCGGTGCCGTTTACGGTGCGGCCGGACGCGCCGCACCTTATTATGTCGGCGCGATC